>NZ_JAUBQB010000205.1:0-1037 GCF_036701035.1 Microcoleus sp. Pol7_B2
CCGAAAATGCTGTCGTTGCCAACGCCGCCGGCAACTGTATCATTGCCGAGATCTCCCCTCAACAAGTCGTCGCCCTCGGCATCTACCACAGTGTCAGGATCTTTGCCAGCGTAGATGGTATCGTTGCCAGCGCCGCCAGAGATGAAATCGCTGCCTCCATTGCCGAAGATTGAGTCGTTATCTGCGCCGCCGTCAATGTTGTCATTGCCGCCCATGCCGTAGAGAGTATCGTTGCCGACTTGTCCGTTAATTGAGTCGTTGATGACACCGCCCATGATGAAATCGGTAGTGTCGCCACCGTTAATAGTTTGTTGGACGGGGTTGGGGGTGATGGTGGCAGGATCTAGTTGCGGGGCGTTGAGGCTATCGAGTAGGCAATCATCTGCCGCCGGAGTTGGAGTCGGTGTCGGTTCGGGCGTGGGAGTTGGCACCGGTTCGGGCGTGGGAGTTGGCGCCGGTTCGGGCGTGGGAGTTGGCGCCGGTTCGGGCGTGGGAGTTGGCGCCGGTTCGGGCGTGGGAGTTGGCGCCGGCGCGGGTGTCGGCGCCGGAGTCGGAGTCTCAGTCGGAGTTGGCGCAGGCGCGGGTGTCGGAGTTGGCGCCGGCGCGGGTGTTGGAGTAGGCGCCGGTTCGGGTGTCGGAGTAGGCGCAGGCGCGGGTGTTGGAGTAGGCGCCGGTTCGGGTGTCGGAGTAGGCGCAGGCGCGGGTGTCGGAGTTGGCGCCGGTTCGGGTGTCGGAGTTGGCGCCGGTTCGGGTGTCGGAGTTGGCGCCGGTTCGGGTGTCGGAGTTGGCGCAGGCGCGGGTGTCGGAGTAGGCACCGGTTCGGGTGTCGGAGTAGGCGCCGGCGCGGGTGTGGGCGTCGGAGTAGGCGCGGGTGTCGGAGTAGGCGCCGGTTCGGGTGTGGGCGTCGGAGTAGGCACCGGGACGACACTACCTCCCAATTCAAAAGAGCCGCTGTCGACAATGGCACCTGGAATGCTGTCGCCATCTTGAGGGCGAGTCACGCCGCGCTGATCCTTGGTGGGTGCGCCCGTAGCAAT
>NZ_JAUBQB010000020.1:0-86739 GCF_036701035.1 Microcoleus sp. Pol7_B2
TGCACGCTAACTTACTCTCCATTTTTGGAAACAATACCTAATTTACCAGGGTTTGAGCCTTAACTGAACCGTATTGGATATGGTTAAACATTTTCGACCGAAGGACTAAGCTTTTGCTATCAAAAATATTCCCACCGCGATCGTGACGCAGCCAGCAGCAATGTTGATGCCTTTCCTGATGTTAGAACTAATCAGCAATCTAGCTCGATCGGCCGCGAGTGCGTAACCCATTTTTACACCACCTACGGATATTATCGCAATTGCAATGATGATGGCAGTATCAAAATAAGATATTTTGGAAAGATCGAGAAATGCTGGAAAAAAACCGAGATAAAAGAGAGTTGCTTTTTGGTCGCCTAATGTAATAAACAGTCCCGTTAAAAAACTGGACAGCCAAGAGGATTTAACAACTTCCGCCGCTTCTACATCCTGCAATTTTGACCTGCACAAACCTATTCCCAACCAAATGAGATAAGCCCCGCCGAGATATTTGATGAGAAAAAATAGGTTTCCCATCTTTTCCGCAAGCAGCGATAAACCTAAAATGGCTATCAGGATGAAAATGATGTCACCAACTACTATTCCTAGGGTTGTAAAAACACCGTGAATAAATCCAAATGCGGCCGATCGAGTGGAAACAGCCAATACGCTGATGCTGGGAATAGCAGCCAAGACGGTCATCGCACAGAATAATGCTACAATACTACTAAAGTTCATATCGCTAACTACTTTCAAATCCGGAAACTAACTGTAGAACATTTGCTATAACAGGTGTGGATTTTTTAGCTGATAAAATTCAATGAAACGCAGGTCTCTTGGCGGGCATCACCTTCTCTTGGGTGCGATCGCCCTATCCATTGAATCGATCGTTTGCAGTTGCATTTCTGTTTCGGCACAAGAGCTACCTACTCTAGCAAAAAATATGTCCTATGCGCAAGCTAGGGCAGCTTTACAAGATGCGGGGTGGCAAGCTGCTTACAATGATTACTCCCCCGGTCGGATTGCAGCCTTAAATTCGATCGAGAAATATATTATCAGCAAATTTTGGTTTGCAGAACTTGTCGCTTGTCCGGAAACGGCACGGGGATTGTGTCATTTTCAGTTTGTCACAGCAGATGGGAAAACTTTAACCATTACAACTACCAATAATAGCGCAGAAAAACAACCCTCGATCGTCTCTTAGGAGGTAAAACCGGCAAAAATTCAACTCTCTCAACCCCTACCAATGTTGCGTCAGGATAATCCCTATGCCGAGGTGAGACAAGCTTTAATTAATGCTGGGTGGCAACCAGTTTCCGACTCTTATTTATCGCCCTCCGATCGCGATCGTGTCGATCGATCTGGGTATCCAGAATTGCAAGCCTGTAGGGGTACGGGTTTGGGATTTTGTAGCTTTATTTTTAGCGCAGCCGACGGTCAAAAACTCCGAGTTATAACGGCTGAAAGAAATTCGACACTTTATAAGTGGTGGATCGAAGAAGGAAGATAATGGAAGAAGATGGCGTGCCAGATGCTACCAATTGGATTTTACGATCTGTACAAAGTTGATAATTGATAGTTAATGTTTAATCGCCTTCGGAGAACAGGTAAATGTCCCTTTTAGCTACCCACGATCGCATACCACAAACTCACCATCAGGCACAAACTCGCTAAATGTTGTGGAATCAAAGATTTAATTGAGCGCTTGGCAATTTTTTGAGTCACAAATATTGTAACTAACAATGATACAATCAAAGTGAAACCTTGCAAAAAACTAATCACTGCTGGATCGCCAATAAAACTCGGTAAATCATCTCTAATTTGTCCGAAAGTGGCAAAAGTTACGGGAATCACTCGACCGCCTTCCTGCAAACCCAATCGCCAATAGTGAGCCAAACTCCCGCCCCAGACCAGCGGTAAATAACCGTAGGCGAGAGAGACAAATGAGAGGGGTTTGTAGGTTGTAAATGGCATGGTTTCTGCTTGTCCCAATCGATAAATTGCCTGCATGATTGCGTAGGCAATTAGGGGAATCATCGGCGGGATAATTAACACTGCGATCGACAGCCCTAAATGAGGTAAAAATTGCTCTAAATTGATGCCCAGCCCCAACCAACTATTTATCTCCGGCAAGCGATGCAGATAAATACCGCCTAATAATAGAAATAACAGGGCAACTTCATAACTGTGAGGAACGTGGGTAGTCCATAATTCAATGCCGGGAGGGCGCAGATTTAATTCTACCGATCGATGCGGACAAGCTTTCAAGCAAGTCATGCACAACACGCAATCTTTATTATCGGTTAATTGGGCGGGATGGGAATAAATCGGACAGCCATTAGTAGTTAATCCTTCCCCCAAGCCGGGGCCGCCTTTGTAACATTGGTAGGTGCTGCATTCCGCCGCGCAGGTTCCTTGTTGGGCGCGAAGTTCGATAATTGAGAGTTTAGCAAATAATCCATTCATTCCCCCGATCGGACATAAATAACGACACCAAAATCGCCTCTCGAAGATTAGGGAAAAAATTACCGCCCCGGCGGTGATGAGCAACAACAAACAACTGGATAAATAGGCGGTATTTTCTAAATTCCACAACTCTTCCCACAGAAATATCAGAGTAAATAGTCCAAATAGAAGCCAGCCACCCCATTTCTCGGCTTGTTGGCGCGGCCATTTATTGAGAGTTCGAGGGAAAATTTTCAGGGATAGTTTTTGGACGATTTCCCCATAAATCATAAAAGGGCAAAAAGCACACCACAATCGCCCGATGATGGGGAATAATAATAAAATTAACGGCCACCACCACGCCCAAAAGATATTTAGGGCAAAATTATGTTGTCGATCTTGGGGAGCAACAAACAGGATAATTACCACCAATGCAAACACCCAGGTGGTAAACCAATAATTTACGCGATCGGGATACCAATCGCTCCGTAAAAATTGCCGTAATTTTGGATAAATATTTAATAAATTCAGCCGAAACTTTTGTTTCTTCGCTGCCTGGGCCCAAAACACTTCTTCCGTTAATACCTGACTCCCCTGTGCTTGAACTAAAGCGCGATCGACCATTCCCTGCAATTCCTGCAAATTCCCTGGAAAATCGTAGGCTTGTAAGCGGCGAATTGCTTCCGGTGTAACTTGGGGCTTGACTAATTTTTTTTTGCGACCAATGATATTGAGATAATAGTTAACCTGTGCTTCTAAATCTGCTTTTCGCACCCGCAAGGATGGGACTTTAATCTTGTGTTGTGTCAGCTTATCTAGCTTGGGCTGCACAATTTCTGAGATTAAAATTATCCGGGCATTACTAGAACGCGGTGGTGGTGGTATTTGTCCTTCCTTGACAACTAGCCTGTAGGTTCCATCGGTTAATAATTGCTGAATTTGGGGGCATAATTGAGCGGGTAATTCTTGCACGTCATTTAAAATTAACGTCCCTTCCCCCAACCATTCCAACAGCCCCGGTTTGCCGCCTAACCGCCCGAATAATTCCGCTCCATTAGCCTGAAGTAAAGCACTTTTAATTTGAATAATTGGCTCGTTGCGGCGATGGGAACCGAAATGAATTAAAGCAGCTAAATTATCCTTTTCTAAACCAGGTTCGCCAGAGATTAATACCGATCGGCTGTCACTCGATGCCGTGCGAATTTGTTGGCGCAATTTCACTGCATAACGACTATTGCCAATGACTCCCCGTTTCGCCCTAGGTACTAGATAGCTGCGGAGGGCATTTTGACGCTCTCGTTCGTAGGCAATTTCTGCTTCTAGCTGCTCTAATTTCGTCGCCAAACGTTGAGCGTAGGCTTCGGCGATCCGTGGATATCTTTCTAGCAAACCACGCCAGCGATCGGCACTAATTACCCAAAATTGACATTCTGTCCGAGTTATAATTCGGCTATCTGCAGGTTGCGATCGCTGGAGGGCAGATAAATTCACGATCGCCCCCGGCAACAAACTACTCGCCCACATTAATCCCGGTTGTTTGCTGCGGTAGCGATCGGCTTGTCCCCGTTCTAAAATATAGAGATTAGTGATAGGCGTATCCTCAATTACCACTCGAAATCCGGCGGGAAAAGTTGCCATTTCCATTTCACCCGCGATCGCCTGTAAAATCTCGCGGGATAATATGCCTAATTCGGTACTCTCTTCGAGCCAGTTAACTAATGTTTCGGTAGACATCGCTTAGCGTCGGCGAAAGCCGAATCGTGATAGTTGGTGTAGCATATAACAGATTCCAAGTTTATGAAGCACACCCCAGAAACCCGGTTTCTTTGTACCAATAGCTGAAAACTGCTATATATTATAGTGCCAAAAATCCTCATCATAATTCCAAGTTAACCTCAGCCATTGTTGAGTTCCATCAACGAGAGTTTTTCGTTTGAGTAAAGCCACTTTTCAAAATTCACTTTACAGCGTCCCCACTCCTTGTCTGTCATTGCAAACCAATCAGTATCCCTATTTCTGCCACGAACAATCATATGTTGTCGGAAACGCCCTTCATAGAGAAATCCCATTCTGGCGGCCGTAGTTCGGCTAGCATGATTAAGTGCATCGCATTTCCACTCAACTCTACGGTATGAATGGCCGTCAAAAAGATGCTGAAGTAATAAAAACTGTGACTCTGTATTAACTTTACTTTTATGTACAGCAGGGCTAAACCACACATGACCGATTTCTGCTCGACTGTGATTGGGAACGATCGCTAGTAATGCGACAATCCCCACTTGAGTATTACTGGAGTTTTCAAAGACTGTCCAAGTCAAAGGATCTGACTTACCAATCATTTCTCTTTCCATCCAGTATTGCATGGCAGAGGGACTTTCAAACGGACCATAGAACAGATAGTTCCACACCGCTTGCTTTTCAGGAGTGCCATGCGAGATCGAATAGAGTTCACCTACATCTCTTGTTGGAACGAGGGGCTTCAGGGTGACAAATTGACCCTTGAGTTGGATATATTCTGGTGGTTGCCAATTCTGTTGCTGCATAAATTTTTATCGTCGATCTACAGCATTTCTTAGCAATAATTTACTGCTCGATTATAGATTACAATGAAACTGTCTAAAGGCAAAGGTTAGTAGCGGCAGATAACCTTTGCATGACTTCCGCAAGTAGAATTAACTTTCAAACTACCAGTTGACAGCTTGTCACTCAACTCCACCCCTATGGCTCGCGCGCGCAAATGTCCGATACCCGGATACAGAAAATGATAGGCCAACATTAACGTGCGATCGCCTGCAATTTTTTCCTGTACAGCTTGGCGGGTAGTTGCAGCCATCTCTCGATCGGCATCACAACTTAGCTTCCAGTGTGGGTTCCATAAATTAATCGTATTAATGTGAACCGTAACTGAGTCATTAAGTTGATTATATCAGTTCACCATCTTTAATCTTGGTCTCATTTTCAATAGACTCAAAAAATTGCGAAATCTGTTCAGTAGATATGATGTGATAAACACTTTTGCTACTTCGCGCCCGATCGATATATTGGCGATATCATTGGAGTTAAATATTTGTGAGACAACCAAAGCACGCGGTAACCGATCATCGAACCCTTGAATATTGGACTATTTTCTGGCCAGCCTTCGGGCGGATTAAAGTAAGCCGAGATCATTCGTTTAGTCACCCACCAGAAATGCACGTATAGCGGTAGATCGACATAAACCAGAGTATCCGCCTCATCAAGTCGCAGCCAGACGGTTTCCATGCAACCAAACCCGTCAATAATCCATCTGTCAGTCTGCCAAATTTCCTGATGGGCGCGCTTCTAGTGTTCCTGTGACACCTCAACGCCGCCCGATCGATATTTAATCTTGTCCAAGACGTAAAGCGGCAACCCAGTGATGTCGGATAATCTCTTGCTGAGAGTTGATTTACCGCCTCCAGCGTTGCCAAATACTGCTACTTTTTTCACAGCCACTCTCCTTTTAGCGTTACCGAAATTAATAGGATACAAGCCCCATCCTTAGCTTGACGGCTTTTCTATACTACAATAATTACGTAAAGTTTTTCCACGTCAATGATACTTTTAGAGTTTAAGGCTAAGGCAAAAACAACTCAATACGCTGCTGCAGACGAAGCGATTAAAACCGCTCAGTTTGTCCGCAACAAATGTGTCCGTTTTTGGATGGGCAACCGAGGTGTGGAACAAAAAGATATGTATCGTCACAATACAGCGTTGAGAGCTGAATATCCCTTTGTCAAAGCCTTAAACTCTCATGCTTGTCAAGTTGCAGCTCTTACGGCATATATAGGGCAAAAAAGTGTGAGTAAGGTGCGAGGGCGAGCGATTGCTTTCTTACCCATTACCGGACATAACTCACCGCCCTTGAGAAGGGCTATAATTAGGTTCAAGTCAGTCCTATTTTATATATTTCGCACTGCCCCACCTGCGAGCGCCGTTAAAATGGCTACGCCAAAAGCTAGCCGATACAATACAAATATCCACGTCTTTTGAGTTTGCAGGAACTTCATTAGCCAGGCGATCGACAAATAAGAAAACACAAATGCCGAAATCGTTCCCACTATCAAAGCTGCAACTCCAGCATCGCCGATTCCTTGTGCCAAATCACCCTTTAATTCCACTAATCCAGCCAGAGTAATCGCGGGAATTCCCAATAAAAAAGAAAACCGCGCGGCGGCAGGTCTTTCCAATCCCATGAACAATCCTGCTGTTAGAGTGGAACCCGATCGCGAACACCCCGGAATCAATGCGATTGCTTGAGCTAATCCCATCAAAATACCGTCTTGAACAGTTAACTTTTCAAAAGTGCGATTGCGCTTGCCAATTTTTTCTGCTGTTGCTAAAAGTAGCGACATGACTATCGAAGCAATGGCGATGCTGGCCAAACTCCTGAGCGGCGACTTGTCAAAACCTGGAACCAATGCCTTGATTAGCAGCCCAAAAAAGGCTAGAGGTATTGTTCCCAAAACAAATCCCAGCGCCAGTTGAAACTCTTGCGATTTGTAGTCGCGCCGCACCACAGCATCTACAGCACCCAAAGTTATAGTTGTCAAGTCTTTCCAGAAATACCAAAGCACTGCGACAATACTGCCCAACTGAATTACAGCAGTATAAGCAACCCCCGGATCGCCCCATCCCAGGGCGATCGGCACTACCTTCAAATGAGCGCTGCTGCTGATGGGCAAAAACTCTGTTAATCCTTGTATAATTCCTAAAACAATCGCCTGCACCAGATTGATGTTAGCAGGCCCGGAAACCTCAGCAGCGGGCGTTTGGGCGAGGAGTGCGTCAAGCAAAGCTATCATTAGTTGTGAATTCCCAGTTGTCAGTTTCTAGTAATCAGTTTAATTTAAGATCATGCAGCCTTCTGGGAAGCTAGAAGCCCACCCCACCACAAATAAATTTTATTGTGGCGCGGACTGGAACTGTCCGCCCCTGAAAAGTCGATGATCGCAAATAGTGATCTTCGGGCTGTAGAATCGCCTTGTCGATCGCAAGTATCAGCAATTTATGATCATCGAGCCGAAACTACTTTAACCTATTCAACAACCTTTGCCTACATTTTGCTGATAGACTTAGGAAAGTTTTTGCATCTGATTTCGCTTTCGTTACAGCAACTGCCCACAACCTATGATATTTCCTGAGAACAAAAATTCAATTGTTACTGCTGCTTCTGGCATCCGCTGGCTGAGGCGAATCTTGTCAGCCAGTCTTGTAACAGTAGCGCTCACACTTAGCTTCATACTGCTAAGCGGCACGGCGCCAGCTTTAGCAACTCTTACCGACGATCGCTTTGACGGTACAATCTTTGCCCTCTACGCCGGCAACGGTTCCCTAGTTCCTCCTAAAGTCAAGATTGCAGATTCTTTCAAACGCCATAAACCCGTACTGTTAGTTTTTTATACTGATGACAGCAGCGACTCCAAGCAATACGCGATAGTCGTCTCTCAACTCCAGGAATTTTACGGCCGCGAAGCCGATTTTATGCCCATAACAATTGACTCTTTGCCTCCACAACCGTCACCAGAAATCACCGAACCGAGCCATTATTACGAAGGTTTCGTACCTCAAACTGTCATCCTAGACCAATCGGGTAAAGTAGTTTTTAATGAGAAAGGACAAATACCATTTGAACAGGTAGATGATGCTTTTCGGAAAGTATTTGACTTGCTTCCCAGAGAAAAATCTATCCCGCTCAAACGCCGTGTCGTGAACGAACTCAATATCGAATTGTCGAAGTAATAGGTAATGGTAATTGCTAGTCGCTATAGCAATTTTCAAGGATTCCTTAACGAGAGTTTTGTTGTTTTATATTGGGTAAGGTACGCAATGCGCGCCCTACATTTAGGGTGATACAGTCAACAGTCAACAGTGAATCATCATTGTGCCTCAGTAATTCTTTACAAACACCATCTCGGGTATCAGGGCAAAATGGACGTGAACTATTTAAACTTTAAACAATGAGTAGAACCTTAATTCCTGTGATTCTGGCCGGTGGTAAAGGCGAACGTTTTTGGCCGCTGAGCCGCAAGCAGCGGCCCAAGCAGTTTTTGAGTCTCGACGGTAGCGGCAAGAGTTTGCTGCAGGCTACTGCGGAAAGACTTTTGGAATTAGGTAACGGTTGGGACGATTTGTGGGTGGTAACGTCGGAAATGTTGGCTGCGGGGGTTCGCGAACAGTTGCCACTGTTACCACCGGAGAATTTGCTGGCGGAACCGGAGGGCCGCGATACTGCGCCAGCGGTGGCCTGGACTGCTATAGAAACTGCGAAGCGTTACGGTGAGGATGCGGTTGTTGGTTTTTTCCCGGCGGATCACTGGATTGGGGAACCACAGGAGTTTATCAAGACTTTGGAAGCGGCGGCAGAGTTGGCGAAAAATCAGGATGCGATCGCCACTTTGGGAGTAAAACCGAGTTATGCTTCGACTGGTTACGGCTACATCGAACAAGGCGAGGAAATTGGCAGTTTTGGGGGTTTTCCGGCTTATCGGGTGGCGAGGTTTACGGAAAAGCCCGATCGCACCACTGCTGAAGAATTTGTCGCCAGCGGCAAGTTTAGTTGGAACGGCGGCATTTTTGTATTTCGAGTCGGAACAGTCTTGACAGAATTGCGAAATCATGTACCGGAAATGATGGCTGCTTTGGAAGCAAAAGGCGCACAGGCTTACTCGGAATTAGCCAAAATAAGCATCGATTACGCACTGATGGAAAAGACGCAAAAAGCCTGTGTTCTGCCTGTAGGCTTTAGCTGGGACGATTTGGGTGATTGGAATGCGATCGGCCGTTTGCTGCAAGGAGACAAACCGAATGTCGAGTTAGCAAAACACGTCGGGATTGACACCAAAGGCGGCATTTTCTATGCAGCGGATGAAAACGAGGTGATTGTCACCATTGGTTTAGAGGATGTGGTAGTTGTCAGAGATGGCAACGTAACTTTGATAGTGAAAAAGGACCGGACGCAGGAGATTAAACAGGTGATTAAAGTGTTGGGAGAAGATGAGAAATTGAAAGATTTGTTGTGATGTAAGTACGGCACAGATTGGGCAGGCGAATCCACAAAGAATTAATCAGCCTTGAGCCCGACTTTCGTTTCTTAATCTGTGTCGTACTTTACTCTTCTAGTTTTGTTGTTCGCACTTCCACTGAAGCCATTTTTGTAGCAGAGTCATAATTAAAGCATCTGCTTCGTATAGTGACATAGGTTCTTTTGGTGGAGCGTGCTTATCGACACCATGCCGTGCATCATCACCAATTGCGCTTTGACTATTAGCAGTATGCGTGAATTGGCTAATCTTATCTTTAGTTATCCACTGTTCAATCTTTTTTTTACCAGCAGCTTTCTTTATTGACAATTTCATAAACTTTGTAAAGATTAATCCAGTTATGTTCAAAGTCCGTAATTTGTCTGAAAACATTTTTAACTATCTCGTCTTCTTCTGCCAGCTTCCTCCAGGATTCAAACTCTAAATTACGGATTATATCTTGACCGCTTTCTAGTTGGATAGAAAAAGAACTTGAATCCACGCTAATTGTGGCTGAAAGCGCAACCCACCTCTGACGCTTACCTTCTTCGTCAACTTCCCAGATGATATGAGGCTTAAGACGTGGAAAATCTGTAAACTGAATCATTGCAACAGCACTTATAACTTGAAGAAGTTTAGTAGCTTCAAAAAGTACATCAGACGGCTTTGTTAGTGATTCCCAGCGCGAAGAAGTTAGGTAATATTCACCATTCTCTGCCATTAAGCTCAACTCATCTGATGAACGCAGCAAGTTCGACAAATTGTCAAAATCCGACTTTTTAACATCTAGTAAAACTAGCCATTTCATTGAAAAAACCTCCTAATCGTAATCTTTAAGGAAATACAACTTTATAAATGACTCTATTGTCCGAGACTAACTCTAAGGAGTTGGATCGAATGATGTACATCATATTGCATCACTCAGCATCTTCTGGCTTTTTTGCCATCTAAAAAGGAGAGACAATCGCCAATGGTGGCATTGCCTCTCCTCTATTCTGCCTGGGACTTTATTTTTTCCCAAGTCCCCAACTATTAACCGTTCCTAAAGAAGGATTAATCAATCAGTTCCGGCGTAGGAACTTGTGCATTAATCTGGGCCTGAGAAAACGAGGGCAGGGTCCAAGTTGTCTCACCCGCTTTAAAAACTTTAGCAGGGGCAACATTCAATTGAATACCGCCCGTTGCTGCACTCGTTGTAGCAATTAGCGGCGTACCATCTACAACCTTAATAGCAACCGGTTCAGCCAAAGAAAGTGGCTGAGTCGCCGGGCCTAAAGTAGCTTGAACCCCTGCTGGCAAGTAAATACCATCGCAATCCCAATCATCATCTGTAATCTCACCGGCTGCTAGGAAATAAAGTTGCGTCGGCGATTTTTTCGGCTTATTCGCATAAACTGCCAGCGTTTGCCCGGTTGCATTACGACACTGAGCCCGCTTTTTAGCAGTTTCGATCACGTACTTCTGCATTTGCAATTCGGCCAACCGCTGTTGGTACTGTTCAGGCGTATAACCCGCAGTCGAAGGATCGCTCTGAGCTGACAAAAGTTGATTCAATTCCTGTGTTACTTCCGCATAGTCAGCCCCCTTTGTGAAATCTTTGCCGGCCCAAGAAGGCTGAGCTACAGCTAAGTTTACGAAAAGCACTAAAGCCACCAGAATTAGTTTGAAAAACTTGCTCATTTTTGTTGTCCTTTGTGTAATAAATCAGAGTTTGTTCTTAGAAAACCCCTCCACTTTGCTGAAGTTATAAATTATTTTTCAACTTCAGCAAAGTGGCGGAAACTTGAACTCTAGCTTGCCTAAATTTTTTCGACTTTAGGTGCAGTCTCTAACGATTGATAACTGTCTTTAAGCAATATCAGCAGCCACAAGCAACTGATAGCTAAAGTAACTACCGTTAAACCGCGATTCTCTAGAGTATGGCTATCGAGCAGGATCAGCGTACCCAGACCCATTAAAACGAAGGGAACAAGGGAATTACCGTAGCGGACAAGTAGGGTCGCGATCGCGCTCATGCGAGTTAGTTGATACGCCACATAACACCAGACACCCACTAGCAAGAAAAAGACGCTCAGAATCACTAGCAGGCTATCCCAAGTGCAGTTGGCAAACAACGGGACATAAATCCCCACATTATCACCTCCATTAGCAAATGTCACCGCAGCTACGCTATAAGTTTGTGGCGATAAAAGACTAGCAAAGATAGTGGATTGAGGCGAATCTGTAGCAGTATTTTCATCATCAGCCTCTGTATCTCTATTTAGCAGGCGGCTGACTCCAATGGCAATTGGTACTAACCCCAACATCCCCACCCAAGGGCGCGGCACCATCATACAGCCAAAGAAGCTAGGAAGACTAAGCAGCACCAGTGCTGCGAACCCAAGATATTGTCCTGTAACAATGTGTTGCCGTCTAAAAACAGCATTGACTTGGGAGAAAAACAGCAGCAAGATGACAATATCATCTAAATTTGTGGCGGCGAAAGCTGTAATACCTGTGGAAATAGCGGTAATGAAGGGGTTCATATCTAACTGCCTAGATTGTGATGCTAGTATGGCTGAAAGAATGCCTGAGATTAATTGATTTATAGGTTTTTTAGGTTAAAACTGTTACTTAACAGATTGGCGAGACTGATGCTCTCATTCACTGGTTAGTAACGTCGCTTGTCACAGCTTGAAATAGCTTAACGCGGATACCGAATGTGTTGATGGCTTTTGAGTTGGAAGTGAAATTGGCATCACTTCTGCATATTTTGATGAGTAAAAGTTCGATTTAAATACTTGGGGAAGTAGTATGGGAACCTCAGCCTTCTGCTTCTGCTCAGAAACAGACGGCTTAGCTGCTTCATTAACTTCGGTAATTGCCTTAACGGGGGCTGGCATCACCATCTCTTTGATGGGACTGACAGATTGCTGTTGCTGATTGAGCTTTTCCATTAAGTCAGGAATGTGGTGGCTTAATCGATCGAGCTTTTCGTGCAGCAGTACCACATCGTGAGCAGCTTTGAGATTAACTTGATGATTGTAGAGGTTTTGTTCGCGTTCGGCATCCGACTGGCGGTTTTGACTCATTAACACAATCGGTGCAGTGTAAGCAGAGGCAAAGGAGAATACTAAGTTGAGGAGGATGAAGGGCTGCTGATCCCAGTGAGGAATGCCCGGTGTCAGGTTCGCGCCCACCCACCCGGCGAGGATTACTGTCTGTCCAATCAAAAAGGGCCACGAACCCACTTTCGCTGCTAGGGTATCTGCTAACTGCTGTCCGCGAGTTAAGGTTTTTTCCTCTGGTTTTTGAGGCGTAAGCTGTAAAGGTCTTTGATGGCTGGGGGTTTTCATTTTTGCGTTAACGCTGTTGGATAAAGTGGATTTCATGGCAAACCTCACGGGTGAATGTCTAGTTGAAGCTGACTGCTTAATGTTCGCTGGCGTTTTTCTTTGATGCCTTTACTTTAGTCAAGCTCCACTCATAAGAGCAAATGTTCTTTTTTATCAAATCAATCACTTCAATTTATAGACTGGTTGGGAAATAGTAAAGCCAAAGTCAAGATTGGTAATTTATCCAGAGGCGGCAAAGCTAGAAGTTTAGAACCAATCCCAGCAGATGACTGTGATACTCAGTGGCAGACAGTTCTCGTTTGCCTTACTCGGTCAACTCGGCTGCAAATATGACGTGGAAGAAACTCAAACCAATTGTACATTTGCTAGAAACGACCTATGAAAAGGGGATTAAGGTTTCATCTCAGGAACTAGAAGAGTACCTCGGGTTCTGGCATCGCTCCGAAATCCTGCCTAAATGGGATATCACAATTGTTCCCACTTGATTGGAGCATAAAAACTCAAGTCTATTTTAGGCTCAATTCGCTTCAAGCGTTGTTCAATTTCTTCTAACCGCTGTAGTACGACAATAAATGCTATACATGAGACAGTAAAAGTGAGGATACCGACCACTGAACCACACTGAGATAGTAGGGTTGATACTGGAGAAAGATTAGAGTTTACTTCAGGCAACATAGCAACTATTTCAGGCGGCTGCTTCTGTGCATCCCTCATCACACCGCCAACTCGTAGATACTTCCCACTATTCTAAACCTTCATTACTCGACTCAAAAATTGTAAATATTACATCAACTGCACTCATCTTCTTGACCCTTCCTAAATCTGAATATTTACTTTACTTATATAATTAAATTTATTGACGTATAAGTTTTTAATTATAAAAATATTATGTATGCTTTAAATGTATATTACTATGAGGAGTAATGCCGAAGCCAAAAACCGATCGCCCCCACACCCGAAAGCTGTCACGCCCATTCCCACTATTTCCCCCAAGTTATTCCCCAAGACACTGGTCAGCCCGGTCAACAGCGCTATCCTAGTAGTTATATAGCCCTTAAACCCGATCGACCCGGAGGCCCCTTGTTTAGCCTAGTTCAAAACACTTCTCGCAAAGGAGAAATTCTAGAGGTCGTCTTCCGCAACGGTTGGGACTACATGAAAAGCCTCCTAACCGGCCGCAAAACCGACGCACCCAGTCTCCCAACTCCAGCAGTTCTCCGCAACATCCTCGTCGAATTAGGCCCAGTATTTGTCAAATTGGGACAATTGCTGAGCACCCGTCCCGACCTTTTACCGGCCAGCTACATCGAAATCCTCTCCACGCTACAAGCGGAAGTACCGCCCGTACCGTGGTCACAAGTAGAAGCAATCGTCCGCCAGGAACTCACACAATCTCTCGAAAATACCTTCGCCAAATTTAACACCGAAGCCGTCGCCGCAGGTTCGATCGCCCAAACCCACAAAGCTACTTTAAAAGACGGCCGCGAAGTCGCCCTCAAAGTTCAGCGTCCCGGTATTGAGATTGTCATCGAACAAGACATCGCCGTCCTCCGAGGTTTGGCAGAACTTGTCATGCTCACAGACTTCGGTCAACAATACGATATTGTCGCCCTAGCTGAAGAATTTGCGATCGCCCTGCGTGCAGAACTAGACTTCATTCAAGAAGCCAGCTACACAGACGAACTGCGCCGCAATTTATCTAAAAGTAAATGGTTTGACCCCACACAAGTTGTCCTACCAGAAATTAACTGGGAGTTAACTACAAAAAAACTCTTAGTAATGGAGTGGCTGAACGGAGTCCCGATTTTGTTAGGCGATTTGCAAGGAGTTCGCCACAAAGGAGATATAAATGCCGAACGCGAAGAAATTACAACGCTACTTTGCCGCGTTTTCTTCCAGCAGTTATATATCGACGGATTCTTTCACGCCGACCCGCATCCCGGCAATTTATTTTATCTAACCGACAGCCGGATAGCTTTGCTGGACTGCGGCATGGTCGGCCGATTAGACCCGCGCACTCAGCAGAATTTGACAGAAATGTTGCTGGCAATTGTAGATTTAGATGCTCAGCGCTGCGCTCAATTAACTTTGGAAATGGCAGAATTTGCTCAGCCGACAAGTTTAGTTAATCTAGAGAACGATTTGGCTCGAATGCTACGCAAGTATTACAATGTGAGCTTGTCGCAAATGAACTTGTCGGAAATTTTTTATGAGGTGCTGGAAATCACCCGCAAAAATAAAATTCGGCTGCCCAGCAATCTCGGTTTGTATGCAAAAACTCTAGCGAATTTGGAAGGACTGGCGCGCTCTTTTAATCCCAGATTTAATATTGTAGAGCAGGTCAAACCGCTGATGACCGATATGTTTCGGCGTCAGTTATTAGGAGATGACCCGATACAAGCTCTGTTGAGAACAGCTCTCGATCTCAAAAGCTTATCTTTGCAATCTCCGCGACAGGTGGAAGTGCTTTTAGACCGGGTTACTTCGGAAACTTTGAAGTGGAATTTGACACTAAAAGAACTCGATCCGCTACGCCGCACTCTGGGGGATTCTGCGAACCGACTTTCTTTTAGTATTGTAGTGGGTTCGCTGATTGTGGGGGCGGCAATTATTTCTTCTAACGCGCAAACTTCTCAGCTATCTTTTCTGAGCACTGGTTTGTTTGGGGCCGCGAGTTTTTTGGGTTTTTGGTTAATTATTAGCATTCTCAGATCAGGGCGTTTGCGGAGTTGATGGCAAAGAGGAAATGGGGCAAATCCGGAGATATAGCAATCCTTTCGGGAAAGGCGCAACTGGCTTTTTTTGTGAACGAATCGCGAACACGCTATTGACGCGAATCTTGAGAATAGAAGAGAAATATTTCACAATTGATGCCAGGAGTGCTATAGCATCCTCAACTATTAAGCAACATCTCTGACTTAAGATAGGCGATCGCCCGCAGCAGCTAAGTCTAAGCTAGAAATTGTTCGATAAACCTAATTGAGGAAAAAAAGATGAGTAGCGGTCACGCCAGCCATAAAGGCTCTTCCACAAAACCCAATACCAACACTAACGGTCAAATTACATCCCCTGAAGACCAACCCGCTGATCCGCTAAATCAAGAAACATCCGGTTATCCGTTCCATAACGAAGCAATGGAAAATCCTGTTGCCACCGCGCGGCCCGACGAAGAGGCTGATTCTCGCCAAGAACAGCAATAGTTATATCGATTAAATTGGCATCGATATGCTATCTGCAACGCGGTTGATTAGAGGTTTGATAAAAATTAGGTTGGTACTAATTACATCTTGCACTTCCAGAGTCCGCCAGCGATTTCAATCTCTGCCGGACTCTTTGGGCAGGTTCAGTAGTACCTAAAAACTTCAAGACTAAGAACTCAAGTCCTTATGAAAAACCTATTTAACATAAAATTAAAGTTAGGGATTATTGCTAAATGAGCGGGATTAACCAAGTAGTGGAACAGGAAAAATTGCCGGAATTGGGATTAGTTTGTATTACAACATCCGATGCAGTGCGCTTTCGCACTGTCACCCGGAAGCGACTTTTACAGCTTTCGGGAACTGAACAAGAAACGGTATTGCGCGAGCTTTATACAGACAACTTAAAACGGCTTGACAAAGCGATCGACTTCTGTTTTGCTAATCAAATTAAGCTCTACCGCATGACTTCTGCACTGTTCCCTTTTGCAGATACAGATTTGGGGGAAGCAGTGCTACACTCCATGACTGAGGAATTGCGGAATACGGGCGATCGCGCTTTGTCTTTGGGCATCCGTTTGGTACTCCACCCCGATCAATTTGTCGTGCTCAGTTCCGACAAGCCTGATGTCGTTGCAAACAGCATTAAAATTCTCGCCACTCATGCTTTAATTTTAGATATCTTGGGACAGCCCCGATCACCCCAGGCACTGATGAACATTCACGGCGGCAAGAGCGATCGTACTTCGCAACTCAAGTCAGTCATCCGCGATTTACCCGAATCAATTCGATCGCGCTTAACCTTTGAAAATGACGAATACGCTTACAGTTCCTCGGAAATTTTAGAAGTTTGTCTCGACACAGGCGTACCAATGGTTTTTGACGCCCACCACCACGTCATTCACGAACATTTAGAAACTTACGACGAGCCCAGTGTGGCAGAAATGCTCGCAGCAGCCCGCACAACTTGGTCTGTTCCTGAATGGCAATTAGTACACATATCGAATGGCAGAGAATTTTTTGCCGATCCGCGCCACAGTGATTTAATTACAGAAATGCCTAATTGCTATTATCAAGCTCCTTGGATTGAAGTAGAAGCTAAATTTAAAGAATTAGCTATTGAAAAGTTGCGCGCCGAATGGTTGTCTGCGAATGTTCCACAATTTAGCAATGTGTCGTAGGGGCGGGTTTTACAAACCATCTTTGCCTAACACCAATAATCTAGAAAACCCGCCCCGCCCAACGGTAAATCGCAATCTACCTTTTTGTTAATACCAATTATAAATTATGTGTGGACGATACACTTTAACTACTTCAGGTCAAATCATCGCCGAATTCTTCAAACTGTCGGAAGTTCCAGACATCAAACCGCGATACAATATCGCCCCAACTCAATCAGTTGCCACAGTAACAGTTGAAAAAGAAAAAATGCAGCGACAGTTTCAATTTATGCGCTGGGGTTTGATTCCCAGTTGGGCAAAAGACATGAAAATGGGCAGCAAGATGATCAATGCGCGATCGGAAACAGTAGCCGAAAAACCTGCTTTTCGCAGCGCCATCAAGCACAGGCGATGTTTGATAGTCGCTGACGGCTTCTACGAATGGCAACAGCAGGGAAAGAACAAACAGCCTTACTATTTTCAAAAGGCAGACGGCGAACCTTTTGCGTTTGCCGGTTTGTGGGAAAATTGGGAATCTCCAGAAAAAGAAAACATTGTATCTTGCAGTATAATTACTACCGAGGCTAACGAAACAGTGCAGCCGATGCACGATCGAATGCCGGTGATTCTCCCAGACAGCGATTGGGAACAGTGGCTAGATCCTGCTGTTAAAAATGCTCAGGATGTTTTGCCCTTGTTAAAGCCCTATGCGTCCGAAGCCATGAAAGCAAAAGCGGTAAGTGCGATCGTCAACAGCCCCACTAGAGACACTCCCGAATGTATTAGCGATCGGCAATAAATCATTGGATCGGAGAAAACCGAGATAGTTTGAGTTATGATCTAAAATGATGTTTGAGTTGTAGCTGTGGTTTTATAAGGATCAGTTTAACTCAGTTGTTATTTGCTCAAACATTTTTTTAATCTTAACATCAGTTAGAAGACCAAAAATATGATCGGATACGTTACACTCGGTACCAACGATATTGAAACGGCAGCAAAGTTTTATGATGCTTTGCTTGCTGAAATTGGCGCTCGACGATTCATGGAATTCGAGGGATTTATCGCATGGAGCGTTTCTCCAGAGCGACCAGCACTTGCTATTACAAAACCCTTTGATGGTAACAGAGCAACTGTTGGGAATGGAGTAATGATAGCTCTTCAAGTTGACAGTCCCGAAAAAGTCAACTTAGTTTATAACAAAGCGATCGAACTTGGGGCTAAGGATGAAGGAGCGGCGGGGCAAAGAGGCGTGTTGCCGGGGTTTTATGCGGGATATTTTCGCGATCTTGATGGGAATAAGCTGAACGTGTTTTGTATGACTGAGCCAAACACTTAAGATTTTTATTTTTCGTGAGGCTCTCAGAAAAAAAGCTCTTTCCGATAATTAGCTATTAGTTATCAATCCATAAATAAGAGTTGATAACTAATAACTAATAACTAATGACTAAATTAACTGTCGTACATCCGCGCTTCAGCCGCCTCGGGATTTTCCTCGCAATACTGGTCAAAAGCCGTTTTCTCAAGCTTCATCGATCGCTGGTGAGAAGCCTCAGCCTGCATTTCCTCTACAATATCCCACGCTACCGCGCACTCTCTAGAAGTAGCGCCTTTCTCGGCACAGATAGTTCTGGCATCCGCGATCGCCTGTTCGATTTCTTCGTCAAATAAAATACTCTTCGGCTTCTCGACAAAATCGCTTTTTGTCAATATATCCGTGACCGAAATAATGCCCACTAGCTCGTCCTTAATCACCGGCGCCCGGCGGATGCGGGTGTTCGCGAACAACCTAGCCACGTATTCCACGCCCAAGTCTGGATTCACCGTGATGCACGGTTTGGTCATAATCTCGAAGACGCGGACTTTTTTGGGGTCTACTCCGTAGGCTGCTACTTTATAGACAATATCCGTTTCCGTGACAATGCCGTATGCGTCTTGTTCGTGGCGACGTTCGACAATTAAAGCGCGCAAACACAAATCGTTCATCATCGCCACCGCTTCAGCTACCGTTGCTGAACCGCGAATGGTAACAACTTCTGTTGTCATAATATCTTGGGCTTTCATCATCATTTTTTATTGTTTCCCGCTGATAAAGTCTACTGCGTCCCGATTTGGGGCTGTCCATTTGATTTGTGATCATCATTAGGACTTACCCTCCGAAACCCGGTTTCTACCAAAAGATTGGGTTTAGTAACGATAAATCCGGTCTAGCCACCAGGTTTCTGAGAAATCGTGCGATCGCAAACTAATCATAAAACCTTTAACGGCACTCGGGATGACAAGTTGCCTGAAACAGCCCCTCGCTTCCCCGGAACCTCTGGACTCCGCGATTTAGCGCTCAGACGGGGCTAGCGTGCGATCCTCCAAGCAAGAGTCAAGTATTGGGGCGATCGCTCTTTGAGCTTGTTGGGATCAGATTTTCCAGCCCCAGTCTCAAAGAAGCAAAAGTTAACACAAACTAAGCAAGTGCTTGCGCTCGCAGAGATCCCCGCCTCTGATAAACTTGATGGCTGGGAGTGCAAAAGAGCACAAGGCACGCATCAGCAGTTGGGAGGATCTAGTTCGTGGACAATGTAATCGGTTTAGAGATTATCGAAGTAGTTGAGCAGGCAGCCATCGCCTCCGCTCGCTTGATGGGCAAAGGCGAGAAAGATGAAGCCGACAGAGTGGCTGTAGAAGCCATGCGGGAGCGCATGAACAAAATTCATATGCGCGGTCGCATCGTGATCGGCGAAGGCGAACGCGATGACGCACCAATGCTTTACATCGGTGAACAAGTAGGTATTTGTACCCGCGAAGATGCCAAAGATGTCTGCAACATAGATGAATTGATCGAAATTGACATCGCTGTTGACCCCTGCGAAGGTACTAACCTGGTCGCTTACGGTCAAAACGGTTCGATGGCAGTTTTGGCAATCTCTGAAAAAGGTGGTTTGTTTGCGGCACCGGATTTCTACATGAACAAATTGGCTGCTCCTGCGGCTGCTAAGAATCATGTAGATATTCGCAAAACGCCGACTCAAAACCTCAAAATTATCTCTGATTGTCTCGGCCGCAGTATTGAAGATTTGGTGGTGGTGGTCATGGATCGCCCCCGACACAAAGATTTAATTAATGAAATTCGGCAAGCGGGTGCAAGAGTTCGGTTGATCAGCGACGGCGACGTTTCGGCAGCGATTTCTTGCGCGTTTTCTGGTTCCAACATCCACGCACTTATGGGTATTGGCGCTGCACCCGAAGGTGTGATTTCCGCAGCAGCAATGCGCTGCTTGGGCGGTCACTTCCAAGGACAGTTAATTTACGATCCGGCTGTTGTAAAAACTGGTTTGATCGGTGAAAGCAAAGAGAGCAATATCGCTCGACTTAAAGACATGGGCATCACAGACCCAGACAAGATTTACAATGCTGAAGAGTTGGCATCTGGAGAAACAGTTCTGTTTGCAGCTTGCGGGATTACTCCCGGAACGTTGATGGATGGAGTTCGCTTCTTTGGCGGTGGCGCTCGCACTGAAAGTTTGGTAATTTCTTCTCAGTCAAAAACTGCTCGGTTTGTGGATACAATCCATATGTTTGACCAGCCGAAATCTTTGCAATTGAATTAGTGATTAGTTAGTGGTTAACAGTTAAATGTTAACAATTAACAGTTAACGGTTAACAGTCACCGATGATTAGCAATTAGCGATAAACTAAGAACTAATAACAGGTGACTGTTAACAACTAAGAAAGAAATAGTGACAAATCACAGATATGAATATTGCAGTCGTAGGTCTCAGCCACAAAACAGCGCCGGTAGAAGTTCGCGAAAAACTAAGCATTCCAGAACACAAAGTTGAAGCGGCGATCGCCCAATTGCGCGGCTACCCGCACATTCAAGAGGTTGCTATTCTCAGCACTTGCAACCGCTTAGAGATTTATATTGTTACCAGCGAGTCGGAACCGGGTGTGCGAGAGGTTATTCAGTTCCTTTCAGAATGCAGTAAAGTTCCTTTGCAGTCTTTGCGCCCTCACCTGTTTATTTTGCTGCACGAAGATGCGGTGATGCACTTGATGCGAGTCGCTTCTGGTCTCGACAGTTTGGTGCTCGGAGAAGGACAAATTTTGGCTCAGGTGAAACAAACTCACAAACTCGCCCAGCAGTACAAAGGTGTAGGCAGAATTTTAGAGCGCTTGTTCAAGCAAGCTCTCACAGCAGGGAAGCGAGTTCGCACAGAAACTAGCATCGGTACCGGTGCAGTTTCGATTAGTTCGGCGGCAGCAGAATTGGCTCAAATGAAGGGTCAGCATTTAGCAAGCAGCAAAATTGCAATTATCGGTGCTGGCAAAATGTCGCGGCTTTTGGTGCAGCATTTGCTCTCAAAAGGAGCTAGCCATATTTCGATCGTTAACCGCTCTGTGCGGGGCGCCCTGGAGTTAGCCGGTCAGTTTAAAGATGCTGAATTGCACCTGTATCAACTCTCGGAAATGATGCAGATAATTGCCAATTCTGACTTGGTTTTTACCAGTACGGCAGCTACCGAGCCACTGTTAAATAAAGCTAAATTGGAATCGGTTTTAGACCCGAATCGCCCTTTGATGTTGGTGGATATTTCTGTGCCACGCAACATTGACTCAGATGCGAATGAACTCGCTAATGTGCGATCGTTTAATGTGGACGACTTGAAAGCAGTGGTAGCTCAAAATCACGAAAGCCGCCGCAAAATGGCAATGGAAGCTCAGGGCTTGCTGGAACAGGAAGTAGAGGCTTTTGATCTCTGGTGGCGCAGTCTGGAAACGGTTCCTACTATTAGCTGTTTGCGGGATAAGATAGAATTGATTCGGGAACAAGAGTTAGAAAAAGCTTTATCGCGTCTGGGTTCGGAATTTTCGGAGAAACATCAAGACGTGATTGAATCTTTAACAAGGGGGATTGTGAATAAGATTTTGCACGATCCGATGGTACAGTTGCGCGCTCAGCAGGATATTGAGGCGCGGCGACAAGCGATGCAAACTTTGCAAACACTGTTTAATTTGGATGTGGATGTCAATCAGCAGTACAGCTAGCTGGAGTTTTTTCGATTCAATTTTCGATTCACATTCGGTTAATTGCACGTTATATGTGTAGGGACTTACGCATTTGTCCGTTGCTATCAGCTTAGCACTCAACTATCAGTTAGACAGGGTTTCAAGCGCTGGCTCAAAGCTCAAGTCCTATTGCATAGGATTGAAGAAGTGATTAGTTAATTACTCTTCATTCCGAGGACTCGATCTATTAGCATTGGACTTACGTCTAAGAGTGAGGTTTTGGGTTAAGTTGACAGATATGGGCAATGCAATGTCCCTACTTCTAGCTGATTGTTATGACTTTAAGAAGGCGAATTTATCCCTTAATTTTATCGATTGTAGGGTTGTGGCTGGTTTTGGAGTTTGCCTCCCGCATTGCGGCAGAAATTCTCTGGTTTCAGGAAGTTGGATATCTTCAGGTTTTTCTATTAAAGCTGAAAACTCAAGGGTTGCTGGGGACGATCGCAATTGCTGTTTCTTCTGTCTATTTGCTCGGAAATTTAGCTTTAGCCCGCCGCCTGCAACATCCCGCAGAGGAAATGAAATCGCCGGTTGCGGGGGCGCTATTCGCTTCACTGAGGGCTAACAAAGCTGGGAAGAATTACGAATTACCTGTTGCTAAATCCCAAATTACCTTTTCCTGGCTGCTGTTGACGGTATTCGGATTGAGTTCGATCGCAACTTTTATAGTAATTCACTGCGGGCTGTTAGCTGCAAACAGCCTCACCTATTTCGGTATAGCTGGCAATTTGCCTGCACCGCCCGTGCAGTTGGGAATTGAGTCAATCCAGCAAATAGCTGTGCAGCTATTTTCTCACTGGTGGCAGTTGGGCTTGCTGGTGGGGGCAATGTTAGCTGTGGCAATTAAGCCTGATTTTTGGCTGCAGGCGATCGCCCTTTTTCTCAGTTTGGCGATTGGGCTTATTGTCGCCAGTCGCTGGACAAATGTTTTGCAATATTTTCACCCTACTAATTTTAACACAACCGACCCTCTTTTTAATCAAAATATTAGCTTTTATGTATTTATTTTGCCAATACTAGATTTGCTAAGCTTCTGGCTGACAGTTGTATTTTTGTACAGTTTAGTATCTTGTGCTTTAACATATTTGCTGTCGGGAAATAGCCTGAGTCAAGGGAGATTTTCGGGGTTTTCTCGATCGCAGCAGCGACACTTGTACGGGTTGGGTGCAGCTTCAATGCTAGCCGCCGCATTCCGCTACTGGCTGGGGCGCTACGCATTGCTGTATTCGCGGGGAGACGTTACTTACGGGGCAAATTATGCTGACGTAACGGTGCGGCTGCCCTGCTACGGATTTTTGAGTATTTTGGCGGGGGCGATCGCACTTTTGATGCTGTGCCAGGTTTACCAACTCAAAATTAAAAATGAACTCATAAAAAAGATTACTTTAGCGTGGATAACTTTAAGTTTATTGGGAAGTTGGCTGATGCCAACAATTGTGCAGCAACTCCTAGTTAAACCCAACGAACTAGCACGAGAAAAGCCCTACATTCAGCGCAGTATTGCCTTTACTCAAGAAGCCTTTGACCTCAACAATATAGAAATAAAAACTTTCGATCCCGCCGGAAAACTTACTTATGCCGACTTAGAAAAAAATAAACTTACTATTAGCAACATCCGGCTGTGGGACAAGCTACCGCTGCTGCAAACCAACCGACAGTTACAGCAAATCCGACCCTACTATACATTTCCTGATGCGGATATCGAGCGCTACACAATCAAAAATGAAAAAGCAAAAAAGGGAGATTCTGAAAGCCAACAAGTGTTTCTGGCAGCGCGGGAATTAGATTACACAGCAGTTGCCCCCGAAGCTCAAACTTGGGTAAACGAACACCTGGTGTACACTCACGGTTACGGTTTTACTATTTCTCCGGTAAATACAGTCGGTGTCGGCGGTTTACCCGATTATTTTGTCAAAGATATTGGAGTTGCAGCCCAGAAAGGAGAGACTGCTTTGGAAATAACCAGCGATCGAATTCGGGCCAGTATTCCGATCGGCTACCCGCGAATTTACTACGGCGAAATCACCGATACAGACGCGATGGCGCCCACAAAAGTCCAAGAATTCGACTATCCCAGCGGCGAAGAAAATGTTTACAATACTTACAGCGGTAAGGGCGGAATTGCGATCGGTTCTAGGTGGCGGCGCTGGCTGTTTGCTAATTATCTCAAAAATTGGCAAATGGCGCTGACGCGCAATTTTACGCCAGAAACTAAATTACTGTACCGCCGAAACATTAACAAAAGAGTCCGGGCGATCGCTCCTTTTTTGCGCTACGATTCCGATCCGTATTTAGTAGTAGCAAACGCCAATCTTAGCAATGATGATATAGAAAAAGAAAAAGATGAAAATGGCAAGAAGATTAAACCTTCACCCTCGGCTACTGAGAAATCTCCCAACTATCTTTACTGGATTATCGATGCCTATACAGCGAGCGATCGCTATCCGTATTCTGACCCGGGAAATCATGAGTTTAACTACATTCGCAACTCCGTTAAAGTAGTGATTGATGCCTACAACGGGTCTGTTGACTTCTACGTTGCCTATCCCTCCGATCCGATTATTAACAGTTGGATTTCTATCTTTCCTGGACTCTTCAAACCCCTTGACAAAATGCCTCCGGCTCTCCGCAAACATATCAGATATCCAGTAGATTTGTTGAGCCTTCAATCCGAACGTTTGCTAACTTATCATATGGATGACCCGCAAGTGTTTTACAATCGGGAGGATTTGTGGCGAGTTCCCAATGAAATTTATGGCAGCGAACAGCAGCCCGTAGCACCGTATTATTTGATTACGAAACTGCCAACGGAAGCAGCAGAAGAATTTATTTTGCTGCTGCCATTTACACCAGTAAGTCGCAACAATTTAATTGCTTGGATTGCAGGACGCTCGGATGGTGGGGATTACGGAAAATTGCTGCTGTATCTGTTCCCCAAACAGCGATTAGTTTACGGCCCGGAACAAATAGAAGCTTTAATTAACCAAGACCCTGTTATTTCCGAACAAATATCTCTCTGGAATCGCCAGGGTTCCAAAGCACTTCAAGGAAACTTATTAGTAATTCCCATTGAACAATCTTTACTGTATGTGGAACCTCTTTACTTAGAAGCAGAACGCAATAGTTTGCCAACTTTAGTCAGAGTTATTGCTGCCTACGAAAACCGCATCGTCATGGCAGAAAATCTTGACTTGGCACTCAAGGCACTTTTTCAGCAACAATCTACCAATAAACCCGCAATTGTGCGACCTCTAGAAGGAACTGAACCAGCTTTAAAGAGTGAATGAGATAAATTCCGGTTACACTGCTCATGATTGTTGATTGTTGATTGTTGACTGTTGACGGTTGACAGTGAACAGTCAACTCGATTTTATTATTCCGATGCAACCCGAAACGATATAAATTACTGCGATTTCTGTGCGCTAGCAGCCTTGATATCCTGCCACCAAACATTGACATAGGGCCACATCAATCTCTCGTCTCCTTCAGAATCTAGTTTCACAGTCACCTCATAACGGTTAATATGCGTGAGTTCGCCTGTTTGGTCATTCAAATACAATTGTTTGGGATTGTCAGTGATAATTTCTACCCTTTGATTCAACAGCGGCAGCATCTGGATAGAAGAACCCTGAAACGGATTTTTGCCTTTGATCAAATAGCCGCCAATCAAAGAGAAGTACATTGAAGCTAGGAAAAATACTGTACATAAACCCACAATTACCAGCGTTTTTTGTTGTGAAAAACTGGTATAAACGCTCGTATATCCTACGATAATAGTTCCAAAAAACAACAAATTTGGCAGGTACAGCCCATCTTCCAGAAACACGCTACCAAAAAACATCAGGGCTATCTGAAAACCAAATAATGCAGCCACCCAACTCCAGCCAGTTAGCAACGATGCAGATAGTAGCCAATTCATTGCTAGAGTAAGGGCGATCGCCATTGCTATTGCCCCAAGTGGTGCTGCATAATCGTACTGTCTGAAGGGAAGAAGAACAAAAAATACTAAAGCATACGCAAAACCCGCAAAAGCTAGTGCTATTCCACTAATTATTTCGTTCCCGTTCAGCATGGCGATGGATTTTTAGAGCACTAAAGTGAAGTGTTCATCTTCTATTGTGATAGTAGCAGTTGAAAATTCCCAGCGGACTAAGGCCAGAAATTCTAAACGCCAGAAATTTTAAACGTAGGGTGCGCCACAAGAACCTTACCGTTATATTTAGGGGAGGGAACTAATTTGTGAACCAAGCGTGCTATTCCAGTTTCCCCAGGTGCAAGATTAACGAGGACAGAAATCACAAGTCAGCCGTATCTGAGGGTGAAAGTTTCAGAAAACCAGATTATTTAGGGTCGATAGACTTAACAAATTGTTGCACAGGCTGTGGTAGAGCCGGCACAAAAGTCTTTCTAAAACCCCTAACATCGAACACTCGCCACAAAATACCTACCGCTACCGTCAAGAAAAATAACGCTCCCAAAAAATTGAACACAGTAGACAGAAAACCGCTGTTCCTTTTTTTCGGAGGTGTAATATGTTTAATGCGATAGACAGCCGGCTCGTAATCTCTCGACTCCTCGCGACTGCGCCGCGGCGTTTTGGGGCGCGAACTCGCACTGCGCTTCTCAGTCAAACCCGTTTTATTAGTTTTAGTAAAACTGCTAGCCGACTTCAATTCAGAAGCGCCGCGGGTTCCCGTTAACTGGCTAGCAGAAGCCCCCGTTTTGCCTACAGCAGCATCCTGAATTCTGCTGTTAGGGCGCTGAGTCGATTTGCGTTCGGCGAGGGTACGCATCAAACTTTGCAATTGCTGAGTCGCCGCCGGCGGGCGTTCTCCTTTCCTCGCCCAATTTAACAACATCGCCCCGGTAATCCCGCAGAGATTCGTAGCGCCTACAGAAGCCAGCCGCTTCAGCAGAGGCTGGCTGTTGGACACAAAAATCACCAATGCGTCCGGGTGTTCCTGAGCCAAACCGTAAACGCACTGAGCCGTAGCCACCACGAGCATTGCTGGCTTGCTTTGATTTTTAATCGAAGGTTCGAGAGCTCGGTGTGTTTCCTGAGCGTCAGTTGCAATCCAGCCGCTGTCGGCAAAAAATCGCATAAACTCTCTAGCTACTTGCTCTTGAGCTTTTTCCACCGCTTGCCCTGTCAGACGATCTATTTCGTCGTACACTACTTCCGGGATATAGCAAGTTCCCACCTTGGAATATTCTTGCCACACTTGGGTTCTGCCAGTCATTAAAACATCTGCATCAAAAGTTACCAATACAGGAGGAAGTTGATTAGCCATGACTTTATCCTATAGGCTCAGATAAGTTATTTAAACTTAATCGATCAAGTTTAAACAAATTTTGGGTTATAAATAAATCAACTTTTGGTAGTAGATAAATTGCCCTGGGCGGGGGTCTTAATTGGAAATTAGTAGTTAGGAACCCGATCGCCCTTCATTTCCCAGTTTGAGCGCTCAATTCCTATATTCCACTAATTTACCGCAACCCAAGAGCCTATTACCAAAGATGCCCGACTACTGCTAGTTCCCGATTCCCAGACGGCCAGCCAAAGCCGGAGTCAAAGGCAACAGGGCAGCAATCATCAAGAACAAAGCTAGCAAACCCAAAGCCGCGCGAGCGTCGTCAGGCTCAGTCAGCTCGTTGAGGCTCGGCCGCTCCAAATTCCGCTGTAAAATCAGAATCACGATCGCCCAATACAGAGCCAAAGGGTTAACTAAAGAAACGATGGCCAGCACCACAAAAGTCGCTAAAGTAGTGCGACTGGCTATTTTCCGACCGTAGATGGCTTGCACGATTCTACCCCCGTCCAACTGTCCCGCCGGCATCAAATTAATCGCCGTTATTACCAAGCCCAACCAACCGATAACTACCAGCGGGTGAACGTCAACAATCTGCTGCTGCAACGCCGAACCCAAAACCACTTTTGCCAAAGTTCCCACCAAAACCGAGCCCTTGAAAAATTCTGCGGGAATTTGAAACAAACTGCCGGGGTGAGACAGCAGCAAACCCGTTACCAGCATTAGCACAGAAACTATCCCTCCAGCGGCTGACCCGGCAAAAGCGATGTCAAACAAAACTTTACGGTTGGGCAGCAGGGACTCAAAACGGTCGAGCGCTCCAAAACAACCTATCTGCAAAGTTGGTATAAAAAACGGCCAACTCAAGCCAACCTTGTACCGATTTGCCAGCACTCGGCGAGCAATTTCCCCAGAGCCTAAAACCGCCCAAATTCCGGCTGCAATTGGCAAAACTTCTAGATATCTAGCCGGCGAGTTAAAGAAATCGAAACCTAGCAGCAAACCGCCTGTTTCTAAGCTAGTAGCAATTGTTGCCAGCATTAGCACGACGGCTAGGATTTTTTGAGACACGGTTGTTGGCTGCGGGTCGTTGGTGCTGGGCAAGATAATAACTACCGGCTTATCGTCCTGATTTTCTACTAAAAATAGGCGGTAGCGATCGTTTAATCTTTCTTCCAAACTTGCCGTCAAGCGTGAGTGTACTTGTTCAGGGTCTCCCCGGAGATTGCCTTTCAAGATTACCCCATCTTGATAGGGAATCGTTTCTGTGGCAAAGAAAGTATCAATTCCAAAGATGCCTTTAATTGCCTTGAGGTCTTCAACTGGAACGGGAATTATTTCTGATTCATTATTCGCAGGCGACGAGGTGACGATCTTAATGGTTTCTGGGCCTGGTGGTCGCTGCGACTCAGGGGCCGAGAAAGCATCGCTTTGGGACTTTACCTCACCAGCATCCGGCCGTGGCAGCACTGTATCGGATGCAGCCTTACGCAATTGCCGACCCAGATAAATGTACAATCCCGTCGATGCCACTAGCAGCAACAATACCGCCACTAGATTGAGGTAAATTCCGGCGGCGAACAAACCAAAGAACAGCAGCCAGGGACTCATCAGTGCAACAGACTGCAACCAAGCCAAAATTCCCAGTTTGCCAAAAGGTCTGGCGCGATAAAATCCCCAACCCAGAATTCCCATAGCAACCAATACGAGCGCAATTGTTGCCGTATTTTCCGATGCAACTATAGGCATTCCGGTTGCTTGCGCCAATAGGGGCTGTAATCGGTCGATCGCGCTGCGGTCGAGTAATAGCATTAAATTTTGGGGAATATGAAATAGAGTTGCTGGGAACATATCCAAACCTGTCGGAAACTAGCCTGATTATTAAGGATAACCCCTGAGTGCTACTCGGCCCACAACCTGCTGCTGGTGCTGTTTAAACATCACAGGATCTGGGCTATTGACACAATAGCCTTTTTATGATACCACATCCGCTGTGGCAAGCATATACTCAGAAGGGTAGCAGTGTCTATCGCCCGGAAGCGGCAAGATTTGCCGCGGTTTGGCAGGGGGCGCTTTTTCACGGATTTGTTTCGGATTCGGGCAGGGGAAACAAATCCGAAGCAAATAAGATCTCAGCCGCTGTTTCCTTGGTGGTAGAAAAGTGCTGAAACCCTTGATGTCATTAAATTTGTGTAACGGGTACGGCAGGACTTGAACCTGCGACTCGCTGCTTAGAAGGCAGCTACTCTATCCAACTGAGTTACGCACCCAACTCAAAAATCGCTAACAAGATTATTGTATCGGTGCAGTGTGCGATCGAGCAAGTAAATTATGTGATGACTTACGCAGAAAGCGCTTTGATGTACAAAAATATGGCGTGCAGCGCGATGGGTCGGGAAAAAAAACCAAGGTTATGAGAGTGTCTGTGCCTCCAAGACTCTATCTGACAAAAGCTGGAGGACTCACCTGCAAACAGCACAATTGTAAATTTACAATCAAAACTAGGTAGGACGTGAACTCGGGTAAAGTATTTAGAGGTCGAGGTGAAACCCAACTATTTGGTCGATCGGCTCTCTCTCCCAATTCAGACGGAACTCAGACAGCACAAGAGTCACAGGTGCTTTTTCCCAGATTTCTATTGGTTATGTTAACATCCCCTAGTGGCAAAGCCTAAAACGCTGACCGCATTACCTAAAAACCAGAGCTCGTTCCCTGATTTTAGGTATGAGTTGAGACAGAATGACTAATTGGCTGATGTTTACTTATGTTTGCTAACATTCTGCTCGACTTGATATTTGATAAAAATGTGGTAGAACTAGGATTGAAAGACTCAGGTGAAAATCCCTGATGCTAAGGAGCCTATATATAAGCTTCCTCTACGGCATCAAAGCAAAACAGTCAATCGCCCGCTCGGCACGAGCGCGAAAATCAAGCGTTGCCAGTACAGCAGTCGTAAATTGTGCGCGGGGGATTTTCCTTCGTGCATTGATTTATACGCCCAGGCTGAGAGACTATCTCAGCTCAGATATTTGTTAGCATTTGTTAGCAAAAAAGTATCGGAACGCTTGAGGAGAGAACCATCTCTAGGTGATCGGGAGCAATCCTGCTAATTTAAGTGGACTCGCTGAATCAAGAATCCCTTTGCCTAAAGGCATGGGAGTGTCAAAAGCACAGCACCTCGGCCATGACAGGAGTCAAATCGCAGTGTCATGTTTATTCTGAAACGGCAGGATGTTGAAATAACAAATTTTCAACACCCAAAACGGGATCAACAAATTCCCATTCTCAATTATCAGGGGCAGACTTTTCGCCTGATCAGCGCCTTCAACGGCAAGCAAGCAGAAGACGCCAGAGCCTTGTGGCGGGACTTAACCGACAACCGAGGCAAAGCCTGTGTTCTGCTAGAAGAGCCGGATAGATATAGCGTCTGGGGAAAAGTCCGTTTAGATCAGCTTGCCGGTGAAGAACCGGCAGGGAATGAAGCAGCCAAAGCACCACTGTTCGCGCAGGGTTGTCTGCTGCTCCTCCAAGCTGTTTACTTCGATGTAGAAGACCTCTTAGGCGCAAGGCAAGCCACATCGTTTCAGAAAGATATCGCCAAGGTATTTCAGCAGGGAAACTTCCCCCAGGCAGACTCCCCTGATGCGATCAAAAACTGGCTAACCGTTAGTCCCTTGCAAACTCACAAGGTGCCTCCTTGGCAAGAGCAGCATCTCAAAACCTTATTGCAAGAACTCCACCGTTTGGGGAAATCGTATTTTGGCAATACGGACTTTGCTGAGGGAGTCAGCGATGTGCTGCAAGATATGCCCGGCCCGGATCGGACTCAGTTTCTAGATTGGCTGAAACAATCCGCCCTCAACAAATTGTGGATCGCAGGATAGAAAATCTTTGACAATTGCTCAGACAATTGGACTGAGATAATTTAGCTTAGATAATTGCACTGTAGGGGGTACGCGATATACAGGTGGGATTGCCAACTTGTATTGACCAACCAAATTGTTGATTCGATTTGGATGCCACCTATGGTCTGGCAATTTAACTAAGTTTCGATCGCAGTCCCCACCCACAATCATTGATATAAGTGGGGAAGTGTGAAAGCAAAAAAAACAGATACCTCAACATTTGAGGGTAGAATTTCCGAGATAGATTGGGTACTGTAAAAGCCTTAAGGGTGGAGACATATACCGTATTTCTATCATTATATTTCCGGGTACAAGATCGACTAACGACTGATTCCTTGAATTAGTAAATAGATATTATTCTTACTTAGTCTTTCTAGAGTGTACGAGGGCAAAAGTCCCCACGACACACTGAGGACGCCAGTTATTCCGGAAGCGTCAGAGCAAGGTTTTTTTAAGGTTTTTTGGCGAAAGCATCCTCATCTAGAATCAAAGATTGAGATGGGGTGCGTTCAACCGCTAGTTAGGTCTCGTGGAATCCCTATGAGTAGCACTTCAGAAAAGTCATCTACATCTTCATCTTTACTGTCAGCTCAGACCCTAGTGATTGCGGGCATTGTCTGGGCTGTCATGGCGCTGCTGTTCTTTTTGCTGTTCAGCGTCCCCCTCTCAGCAGAAGAAGGTTTACCTCTTTGGTACTCGATCGGCACTTACATTTTTGAATGCGGAGCATACTTGGGAGCGGCTTTAGTCTGTTTTAGAAACTGGCAAAGCCCGCACATGGTCAGCGGGCGCAACGTCTGGCTGGGCATAGGTCTGGGGATGCTGTTCTATTTCATAGCAGGCGTGCTTTTCGGGATTTGGGAACTGTATTTCGAGTTAGACCCGGACGTGTCTCCTGCGGATGCGTTTTATCTGGGCAGCTATGTGGTCCTGATCGGGGGCATGGTTGTAGCTGTGACTTCCAAGCGACTGAATCTAGAAATTTGGCAGTGGGGTTTGTTAGCGGGAATTGCAGCCTTCGGCATTGCTGTAGCTATCTGGGTTGCTGCACCTGACTCTTGGAGGGCCCAGCTAGGAATGGCTCCTGCAGCCACTCAAGAAGTAGTGACAGAATCTGAACCAGCAACCACTGCAACAGGAAGAGCGCCTGCTTTGGAAAATTCCTCTAAGTTGCAGGCAAAAGGAGCAACAGCGACTGATCCTGCATCAGCACCCGAAGAAGAAGAAGCAGAAATCAAAGCTCCCGCATGGGTGATGGCACTAGACAAGCAACTGGCGCCTCACAAAAATGCAATCAATTTGTTTTACATCGTCGGGGACGTTTTTCTGCTGATTATTGCTACTGCATTGCTGCTGGCGTTTTGGGGAGGACGTTTTTCCCAATCTTGGAGAATGATTGCGGCTGCAACTTTTTCGCTTTACATCGCAGATATGTATTTTAAATGGCGCGATACTCAGGCTGAGGGTAGTTATCAAAGCGGCAGTTTGCTGGAAGTCTTTTTTGTTTTCAGCGCCATCCTGTTCGGAATAGGAGCTATCTTGGAACATGACATCTCAACCCGTTCTCGCCAGAGCAGGCGCAGTCGTCGCGCAGCGTAGCGATTTGAGATTGGGGTTGCTTCGGCAAGCGATAGGGAAGCGAAAGCTTTTTTGCCCTTGTCTGCATCTGTGAGCTTGAAATCGAAAATCAAAAATCACAGTTCGCTGACTGCTAGCCTGCGTCTTTTCACGTCTTTTTGCTGGAAAACTTGGCATGACGCCTACAAAACTCTCCGATTCAGACAAACGCGAACTCATCAGGCTGTACCGACAGTCCAACGAGAATACTATCACTCTGGCAAAGCGCTACGGAGTGAGCAGTTCGACTGTAAGGCGCATCCTTCAGGGTGCTTTGTCGGAGCCGGAATACGAATTTCTAGTCCAGCAAAAACAAAAGCGTTTGTCCGATCGCACAAGTGTTTCTGAACCGACAGAGGCGACTACTGAGTCGTCGCCAGATGGCGAAATCGATCCTGTAGCTGTCCCCCTGTCGGAGTCAGTCCCTGTCCTGCCGTCAGCCTCAAATTCGAGACCGACGATCCGAAAGCGTTCTGAATCAGTCCCTGAACCAGTTGCAGAATTGGATGTTTCTGATGTGCCAGATGCCCCAGCAGCCAATCTTGGCGCTCAAAGCCACCGCGCTGTTGTGACTGGTGAACTAAAGGCAATGCTGCCAGCAGAAGGGCTGCTGGCAGGTGAAGACTTTAGCGATTTCGAGGACGACGATGAGGATGATGAAGACGATTTAGATGACGACTTAGACGAAGATGTAGAGGATGAAGACTCTCTGTCTGAAGGTAGTCTCCTCGGTTCACTATCGTCGAGCGAGTTGATCGAGCTTCGGGGTACAGGACTAATTCAAGTTTTGCCTTTAAGCGAAGCATCTCTGCCCAAAATTTGTTATTTGGTGGTCGATCGGGCAGCCGAGTTAATCACCAGACCTCTAAAAGCTTTTGGCGAACTGGGTCAAATTCCGGCGGCGGAAATTCGCGAGAAAACCCTGGCAGTGTTTGACAATCACCGAGTGGCGCGCCGATTTGCTACTCGCAATCAAAGGGTTTTCAAGATTCCTGACAGCAGTATGCTGCAAAAAGCAGCGCCTTATTTGCGAGCTAAGGGAATTACTCGGCTGCTGATTGACGGTCAGGTATATTCCCTCTAAGGGCTCAAATCTATTTAATATTGTACGGTGTCGGATTCTTCTGGATTTGCCTGAAATTTACGCCGTGAGTTTTGGGAATCTGAAAGGTTCCACAGCGGTTGCAGTAGCGCACCTCCGATCAGTCCTGCACTCAGACTCATTGCCAATACTACTCCTACTGGCACTTGTATCGATTGAAAAAAGATAAAGTTTAAGGATACTGGGGCGGCGTTTTGCACTGAGATAATGCCGATCGCGCTTACTAAAATTGCTACTAAAAAACTAATGGCGAGCAGAGGAATTGTTTTCATAAACCGGTTGACAGGCTAATAATTTAACTTGTATATTTGTTTTATAATTGAAATATATGTGAAATTTTTATTTTTGCAAACACCCCATTATATAACAATATACAATAAGATTAGGGGAAAAGTCAAATAGAGACGGAAAAAATAGAGAATTTTTTAAATTAATTAAAAATTAAACAAACATAAATAAATTTACACTTCCCAAACTTAAACAAATCCAAGTGTATTGCAAATATATAACTTGCCCAGCAGTATCGATGATTAATGTTCAGAGGCTTTGCCAGAGTTATCAAAAATACGTAAGGTGCACCGAAGCGCACCTCACAATCCCAAGCGCTAGGGGAAAAACCCCCGTTGGAATAGGTAGAAATTTAAACAGGTTCTAACTGGGAAATTACCTTTTCCATGTGTTGGGCAACTTGGCTTTCTTTTTCCACAGAATTGGTTTCCATGTAAACGCGCATCAAGGGTTCGGTTCCCGAAGGCCGCAGCAGTACCCAGCCACCGTCTTCAAGATAAAGTTTAATCCCGTCTTTGCGGCCGATTTCCTTAACGCCGATACCTGCTATTTCTGTGGGGGGATTCTTGGTAAAAGATTCCAAAACGGCTGCTTTGTGGGCTTCTTCTAGGTGCAAGTCCAAACGTTTGTTGTACAGGGGGCCGTCGGCTTCTTTAATGGCTTCTTCGACTAACTGAGAAAGCGGTTTGCCTTCATAGGCGATCGCCTCAGCAACTAGCATATCAGCCAAAATCCCGTCTTTTTCGGGAATGTGACCCAAAACGCTCAAACCGCCAGATTCTTCGCCACCGATGAGCACCGCAGTTTCCCGCATTTTTTCGCCGATGTATTTAAAACCAACTGCGGTTTCGTAGATTGTTAAACCGTACTTGGCGGCCAAATTGTCCAGCAAGTGGGTAGTTGCGACTGTACGGACGATCGCCCCAGTCAATCCTTTATTCTTAACCAAGTGACGCGCCAGCAGCAACAGTACAGTATTTGGAGTCAAGACATTTCCCAACTCGTCAACAATACCAAAGCGATCGCTGTCGCCATCGGTAGCTAAACCCAAATCCGCCGAATCCTTCTTAACAGCTTCCACCAACTCAACTAACTGTTCGCCCTTGGGTTCCGGCATTCCGCCCCCAAACAGCACGTCGCGGTAGGTATGAAAACTTTCGACATCGCAGCCGCAGTGTTCCAAAACCCCGTCGAGATAGCCGCGAGAAGTCGAGTAGAGAGCGTCGTACTTCACCTTCAACTTAGCAGAGCGAATCCGCTCCACATCGATCAAAGTATAAAGAAACTTCAGATATTCGGGTTTCGGGTCAAAACTGGAGATTTTATCGTTGTGGCTGCCTTTGGCTGGGGCATCAGAAGCACCAGCAATATTTGCCACAATTGTATCAGTAATTTCCGGGGTGGCCGGACCCGCATAGTCGGGGATGTATTTGATGCCGCAGTAAGGTGCGGGATTGTGCGAAGCCGTGAACATCAGGGCTCCTGCAGAGTTGAGATGCTTGGCGCTGTAGGCGATGACTGGTGTGGGGCAATCTCGATCGACCACTTTCACAGTCCATCCCAAATCTGCCAATACTTCCGCCGAGGTGCGGGCGAACTCGTCTGCCAGAAAGCGGGTATCGTAGGAGACTAGAACTGGGCGGTCTTTGGTGTAAGCGGTTTCTAGGTAACTGGCGATCGCCCGGGTGACTTTTCGCACGTTGGCAAAAGTAAAGTCATGGGCAATCAGTCCTCGCCACCCATCGGTTCCGAACTTAATTTCAGTTGAATTGCTGCTAGCGCTCATTTTATCCACTTCCTCTCGTCCTACTAATCCTACCCGAAGCCATAGCCTTAAAGACGTACTGGCCGTGCTGTTTGTGAGGATCGATCGCCCGTGGTGTCCAATCAACCTAATCCTATCGTTCTAGGGACAGGCTTGGGCCTCCGGCAGGACTCGAACCCGCCGGATTTGGCAAAATGTGCGGGCGACCGGGCGAGTCACTCGCTCATTCCGGTTTTGAAGGGTAGTTTGTCGATCAAATGGACGACGATCAATTGGGGGTGATTCCCTACGGGATAGCTTCGCTTCACAGGGAAGCTAAAAAACCGATCGCAAAAAAACGGCCCTGGCAATGCTATTAACTAAATGCACATAAATCTGATTCTCATCTCAAATTTAATTTTTTATTTAGAAAAGCCGATCGTTAAATTTGTTATGGTTTCCTAACAATCGCCAGACTAAAAATACATTTCTAATTCAGCTATAGAAATAAATTAACCAAAGTCACCCCTAGAGCTTGCTGTAGCCTAGCTTCTTAAAGAGATTAGGGCGCTCACCCAAAGCCCTCCAAAACAAAGATCAGGTATTTCAAGCAGAAGTTTTTTTAAGCAGACTTAACTTTAATTCTCAGCTTTTAACACAAATTAAATTTATTTCCAGCCTTCTTTATACGTCAAAAAAATCGATTAGGGTCGCGATCACAGGGTGATGGTGATCGATCGCACAATAAATAACGTTATTAATGTGCAACTTATAAAAGATGCAGGCAGTCGAGCCAAATGGCTTATAGCTTTAAGCGTAATGGCTGATGACTGTCAGCGTACAAAGGCAGAAAATTGTAGTTAACAACGTTAAAAAATAGGGGAATATATCGGGTGCGACTTAATAAAAAAACGAGGTTTATCATGACGGGTATTTCACAAATATCTTCCAAATCTTTACCAGCAGCAGACCAATTTCAACAGGGCGCAAGTCAGGCGTCCCAAGGTATTACCGGACCGGACACTGACAAACTCCCAAAAGCTAGAGGTGTCAGCGTTTCTTCCTTCGCAGTTAGCTGGGCAAAAAAATATTACAGTACAGTGGCGGCACGAGAGAAGCAAGCGCCACGCCAAATTCTCCCCAGCCTCGATTTAATTAATTTTGAGGGAAATAGAGCCCCAATAGTTGACAAATTGACAGATACCCTGAAATTAGCTAGCGAGATAGCTTGGAGTAGAGTAGAAGCTCTTTTAGGGAAACAAATAGACCGGCACGCGATCGATAAGAGCTTAATTAATCCTTTAGAAATTTCCGCCGACACTCGCACCTTATATCAGAAAGCAATAGGCGCTTATGCGGATAGAGAACCTGTTTTCCGGTTGTCAGTGCTGGTGGGAAAAGATATTATCAAAGTGAGGCGAAAATACTCAGAGACAGATCCGTTAGTGCTGGGATTTGTGACAATGGAGTTTCAATACACTAGCAAAATCTTGTTAGGATGTCTTTCGGAGTCAGAGCGAGCGGAATTTGCGCCCTACTTAAAAGTTGTAGACGACTACCTGCACCTTCCCTACGGAGAGATTAACGAGGCTGCGGCGAATCAGCCCCCGAATTCAAGAGCTCTATTAGCCGTTCAGCATTTGTTGCAGCACACGACTCAGATTGCTAGTGCAGTGTACGATCGAGCTAGTGCCCAGCATCAAGGATACCGCAGCAGCAGCGGGTATTTGAGCGATCGCGAGATAAAAATTTCTGGTATCCGGGATGTCGAGATTTTTCAAAGCTATTTGTGCTGGTGCGTTCTGGAAGGTAGCATTCACCCGGTACAGCAAGAATTGTTTCCAATTTGCGTGATGTTGTACCCGAAACTTCATGTAAGTTGGGAGTTAGTGCAGGATATGCTGCTGATTTTATTTTGGGAAATATGCGAGCGGCTTCCTGCTGAAGATTTAACGGTATTTGTACCTTACTTGCGTACTCTGACTGAGATGTTTTCCAGCGATGTTTTTGAAAATTAGATAATTGGAAATTGGGAATTGCCTCACATTTACCAATTGCCTATTTAAAACTAAAAGCTGCGACTGCCAAACATCCCCAACCGGCAATAAAAGCAACTCCCCCCAGTGGCGTAATTGCACCCAGCCATTTGATGTCGCTCAAACTCAGGGCGTACAAACTGCCTGAAAAGATGATTGTGCCGGCAATAAAAGCCCATCCAGCCACTGCAAAAAAGGTTTGAGACTCTTGGGCGCGGCTCAAGAGTAAAGCGACGAGTAATAAAGCCAGGGCATGGTACATTTGATATCGGGCGCCAGTCTCAAAAATGGTTAAAGCTCGATCGCTCAATTGATTTTTCAAAGCGTGGGAGGCGAAAGCACCGCCTGCAACGGATAAACCTCCGAATACGGCTGCCGCTGCTATAAAAATGCGAATTAAAATTAGCGTTGACATAATATTTATTGAATTGGGAAGAAGGAAGAAGGAGGAGGTAAAAACATCTAATTGTTCATATCAAATGTGCGCGGTGCGTGCCTTACTTGTCATTGCGAGCCTCCGCGAAGCAATCGCATAGTAGAGATGTTCACTGGCCTCACTCTGGGAAGGGAAGGTGCGCGGGGCGCACCCTAGGCTGATGATAAATTAGCTTTTTTGCAGATATTTTTAACCTATTTTCGCACAGCTTCCAGCAAGCGAGAATAGTAAAAGCTAGTGCTAGTCATCGCTGTTCTGTTAATAACAAAACCATTGCTTTCTAAGATTTTGATAATATCAGCTTCGCGGTGCTGGTAAGCCCGAGTAGTTTTGCTCGGGCCGGGGAAAAGTTCACCAATTTTTTTGAGGGCGGTGAGTGCTAAAGTTTTGGGTGCAAAACTAAGAATTAGTCGCGATTCGGCGATCGAACTCAGGTGAGCGATCATTTCTGCCGCCTTATTTTGAGGATAGTGGATTAGCACATCCAAACAAATCACTGTGTGGAATTTGCCGGTTAAAGCTTCCAAATCTTGGGCGGCGAAGGAGATGTTGTAGAGCTTGCCGGGAACTGCTGTCGATCGATCGTAAGCTTCTGCTACCATCTTTTCAGAGATATCGCTAGCGCAAACAATTGCCCCAGCGTCAGCCAGAGGAATGCTCAGAGAGCCTACACCGCAACCGGCATCGCAGACACAAAGCCCGGGCAAATTGCCGTCAGCTTGCAGCCATTCGATGACTGTATCCACTGTTTTCTGGTGGCCGGTGCGGATGTCTAGCTGAACTTTATTGACTTTGCCCTCACCGTAAATTCGCTGCCAGCGATCGAATCCCGTCGAGTTAAAATACTGTCTAACAATAGTCTTGTCGTCTACCAAATTCATCGATCTGCCTGCTGCTGAGTTATTGCCAACGGTTAGATATTATATAGCAATCCGGTTCGGAAAATGTGCAACTTGCAACAACAGATTTTAGATGGGCGATTTTTGATTTTCGCTGAAAACGGCACATTTAAAATCTAAAATCTATCGGGTAATACCAGTTGGCTGATTCCCACTTTTTCAATTATTTAATCTAAAAGGGTATAACAGGCTAAAATAGTCGATGCCAAGTCAATTCCTTTGTCGCCGCATTTAAATTCCAGCGCAACAATTGAGTTGCCGATTTGCCAATAATTCCCGAAATTCCGATCGCCCTTCTCGGAGATTCAGTTGCCAGGGCGATCGCACTTTCGGCATCGCAAATCCCCCACTCCACCAAATTCTGCACTCCCGCCAACAGCGGTAGAGTTGTACCCGCCAAAGTAGCAGATTCCAGGGGCGAGTGGTAATCTAATCTTACCCAAGCCGTACCTTTTCTGACTTCAATTTGTCGGGAATCCCAAGGATAAACACCGTCAGGCAAACCCAAAGGAGCCAAAGCATCGCTCACTAAAAAAACGCCTTTTTCATACCTAGCAGCGCGCAGCACAAAATCAATCATTGTCGGAGAAACGTGCTTGCCGTCGGCAATTAAACCGCATTTTACGCCCGGATAAACAATCGCCGCTCCCAACAAACCCGGTTCTCTGTGGTGCAAACTCGGCATCGCATTGAAAGCGTGAGTTACCATAGAAGCTCCCCGCTCAAATGCTTGCTGCGCTTGCTCTGCCGTCGCTTGGGAGTGTCCGAGACTGACGGAAATTCCCAAACTTTGCAAATAGGAAATGACTTCGCCAGTGCTGTCTAACTCCGGCGCTAAAGTAATTATTTTGACAATATCGGCACAATCTCCTAAAACTTGCTTGACATTTTCTATAGTGAGCGGTAATAAAAACTCAACTGGGTGAGCTCCTCGCTTCTGGGGGTTGAGAAAAGGGCCTTCGAGGTGAACACCGAGAATTTCCGCTGTTTTGGGCTGAATTGTTGCCGGAGCAGCGGTTTGTACAGTGCGGATATAATCAGCTATAGTCGAGAGCGATCGCCTAAACTTATCCAGCGAAGTTGTCACTAAAGTCGGCAAAAAAGCATCGACTCCCTGATTCCACAAAAATTGACAAATTTTCGGCAACATTTCCATATGCTTGCTTTCTAAATCGGGAAAAGCAAAACCGAGGGCGCCGTTAATCTGCAAGTCAACACCGCCTAGAGAAAGCCAATCGCCTGCTACATCAAGCACTTGCAAATCGGGAGGACAAATCCGTTTAAATACGGCGTCCATCGGGCAAACTTCTTGAATGATGCCCGTTTCGTCAATAGCAAGCATCTGCAAATCCTTGCAACCGGGGAGGCGAACATTGAGAATATCTGTGCGGGCGGCAGGTGGGGTTGTGACTTGAGTCATCGGATTTTAGATTTTAGATTTTAGATTTTAGGTTTAATATTCGCTACGGATAAATCCGGTGGCTGGCGATGAGGAGGGGGAGCTTTTTGCTTTTTGCTGGCTCCAGGGCTGCTCAGACGGGGGCTTGTGGCAAAATTGCTTTTAAGGCTCAGTTTTTGTACAAAATATCTAAATTTGAGTTAACGCAATCATTTAAAATTAGCATTTATCTGAAATCTCAAATCTGAAAATTTTATGAATCAAGCGACAGTTGGAATTATCATGGGTAGCGATTCGGATTTGCCAACCATGAAAGATGCGATCGCAGTTTGCGAAGAATTCAGTGTTGCTTGCTCCGTGGCGATCGTCTCGGCGCACCGCACCCCCGATCGCATGGTGGAATACGCCCAAACCGCGCACCAACGAGGCTTGAAAGTCATTATCGCAGGAGCCGGGGGAGCGGCGCACCTCCCGGGTATGGTAGCATCTTTAACGCCCTTGCCAGTAATTGGCGTGCCTGTACCCAGCCGCCACCTGCAAGGGGTAGATTCGCTGTACTCGATTGTGCAAATGCCAGCGGGGATACCCGTAGCAACAGTGGGGATCGGCAACGCTAAAAATGCTGGCTTGCTGGCAGTTCAGATACTGGCAGCTCATCAGCCGGAACTGCTAGAGCGAGTCTTGCATTACCGCAAAAATTTGTCCGAATCTGTACTGAAAAAACAAAATCAATTAGAAGAGCTAGGCTATCATAACTATCTCAATCTCAACAAATAATCCATAAACTTTTGTAGTAAGATTGGAAAGTTTTCCGAATATTGCTGAGCTTACTAGCCGTAAAGAGGGTAAAAGTGATTAAAATGACTGTCGGAAAGAAAAAGTCGAAACAAGTCAGGCGGGATGCTTTAAATTTGCCAGCAGCTAAATTTTTTACGAAAGTCAACAGGTTGAAGAAGTTACAACGGGCGATCGCCCGCCTCACTCCAAGTTGGCAAGCCTGCATACCTTTAGCTGCAATCATCGTCTTGGTATGGGGATATGCGGCGGTAGCCCAAACAGCTCCCGCGCCAACCACCGAGGAACAATTAGCCAGCCTTAAGGTGGGCATGGATACCATGTGGGTCATGGTGGCGGCGATGCTAGTGTTCTTTATGAACGCTGGTTTCTGTATGTTGGAAACCGGTTTTTGCCGTCAGAAAAATGCGGTTAACGTGTTGTCCAAAAACTTGATTGTTTTTGCGCTGTCTACGATCGCATATTGGGCGATCGGCTTTGCCTTAATGTTCAGCGACGGCAACGGTTTTATCGGCACCAGCGGCGGATTTTTTCTGTGGAATGTAGCCGACAACAGCCCCGCCACAGGAGAGGCTTATCAAGGTATTTTCGACTCGCTTAACTGGACGGGAGTCCCCCTCAACGCTAAATTCTTTTTCCAATTAGTTTTTGCGGGAACTGCTGCAACGATCGTTTCTGGAGCAGTTGCAGAGCGAGTGAAATTCATTGACTTCTTAATTTTCAGCTTGCTGCTAGTAGGCATTGCTTACCCAATTACCGGACACTGGATTTGGGGCGGCGGCTGGCTCGCAGACTCAGGCTTCTACGATTTTGCCGGTTCGACAGTGATTCACTCGGTAGGCGGTTGGGCTGCTTTGATGGGAGCGGCATTTTTGGGGCCACGGATCGGCAAGTACCGCGACGGCGATACTGTGGCGATGCCGGGACACAATATGAGCATTGCCACCCTGGGCTGTTTGATTTTGTGGTTGGGTTGGTTCGGGTTCAATCCCGGTTCGACAATGGCAGTCGATCCAAATGCGATCGCCCATATTGCGCTCACCACCAACACTGCGGGTGCCTTCGGCGGAGTTGCTGCAACCATTACGGCTTGGCTGTACCTGGGCAAACCCGACCTTTCGATGATTATCAACGGCATCCTCGCAGGCTTAGTCGGGGTAACAGCGAGCTGCGCTTGGATCAACATCCCCAACTCTGCCATAATCGGCACGATCGCCGGTATCCTGGTAGTTTTCGCAGTAACTTTCTTCGACAACTTGAAAATTGACGACCCTGTAGGCGCAACTTCAGTTCACTTAGTCTGCGGCATCTGGGGAACTCTGGCAGTGGGCTTGTTTGCTGACGGGCCGACAACTGGACTTTATACCACAGGCCCGGCAGCCGGATTGCTTGTGGGCGGAGGTTTCGGTCAACTCTGGGCGCAGTTGGTCGGCATTATCTCTGTAGGCGGGATGACCGTGCTGCTGAGTACGATTTTTTGGGCCGCACTCAAAGCTTTGCTGGGTATCCGCGTTTCTGCTTTAGAGGAGGCTGAAGGTTTGGATATCGGCGAACACGGGATGGAAGCTTACACCGGGTTTGTGAAGGAAACTAGCTTGGAAAACAGAAGTGAGACCAGCTACGGCGGTTATGGTGGGGGTTCTGGAGGCAAGACTACCAAACTGTAAAGCGTGCGAAGGGAGCGACCAATTCAGCTTTCGTGTCCTAGATTAGCTATTTATCAGCTAATTCACGCCTTTATTCAGAAAGACCACAATCTGAAATAGCTGCTAAGTTATGGCTGTCTATCGTTGTGCTCGCGTTTCAATCTTCGATGCGAACGCGGGCATAATTTTATTTTTAGTTGACCTTTAATGGCTGACATATGACGTTGCACAATTTGAGGATGATTATGGTGGGGTGTCCCGCCTGCTGTGAAAATACACGCCTTCGCGCTACTAGAGTCCATCCGACCAAAAAAATCCAAATCATCCCGCTATTATGCAACACCTTACATATAGTAGTTGGCGATTGCATGAGATGTGCGCCGCTAATTGGTAATTGGGAATTGAGAATCTGTAACTAACGAACTTTGCAAACTGGTGTATTGATTAGAGTTTACCGGCAATTGCTTTAAGTTCTTCAACGACGCGCTTGTTTTTGGGATTCCTGCTGCCATCAAGGCGGGTGGAGACAACAGTGATTATTTCTAGTATATCTTTAGCTAAATCCTCGTCACAGCTAGTATTTTCGGTTTGATTTATAATCACTACCTCTGTCCCAAAGTGTTCGCACAAATTAAAAATTAGTTCAGAACCAAATCTCAGCAGTCTGTCTTTGTGAGTTAATACCAGCCTTTCTACTTGATTGTCTGCGATCGCCCTAATTAGATGTTGTAAACCCCGCTTACTGTAATTAACCCCAGAACCTACATCATCAATGATTTGGAATTGCCACCCCTGAGATGCACAAAACAATTCCAAGACTTGTTTTTGTCTGTCTAAATCATCTTTTTGGTTGTGACTGCTAACCCGAGCGTAAGCAATGGTTAAAGCGCCGTTGGGTTTTAATCCGAGAAGATTAGCTAGGTCATAGCGTCTGTGACCGTTAGCGGTGCGTTCGGGTATTAGCTTGCCTTCGGCTTCCCACCGACGCAAGGTGGAAGCGCTCACACCTTTAAGTTTGGCTGCTTCAGTTATAGTTAATTTTTTCATTTTTGGATTTTAGCATCAGAAATGGGTAATTTCGGTAAGTTTTAGATATATTTTTGTCCCGGTCTGCGGGTTGGACAAATCCGATTGCGGAGCCAGAAAGTTTGGTAAGCAGATTTTTTATGGTAAAGTAGTGCGAAAAAGCAAAGTTCTGCATCGCCGCCCTTGCCCAACACAGCACAGTGCTTGATTCTTACAAGAATTGAGGCTTTAATTGAGTGGTAAAATTTGATGCAGCAATCAGTGCAAATTATTCGGTGTGAGGCCTGCAAATAGCTTGAGTTTATGGAGAAGTTTGGAGGAGGTAGCAGAAGTAGAACTCATAAATCCCTCTTAGGGATGGAAGTTAGCCGATCGAAAACTGTTCCGGTTTGGGCTTTGCTATCTTTGGTGACGAACGGGGTACTGATATTCACAGTTGCTCAACTACTGCTGCGGGGAAACAACTTGACAGAAAGCTTCCAGGCGAATGATGCGGTGACGGCAGAAGCGGCTGAGGAACAAATTGGCCAACCGGCGATCTCTACAAAGGCAGTGCTAGACGTGCCTGTTGCCGGACCGCGACATAAATGGACTTACCAGCAGTGGGTGACGCAGTTGGGTCGCGAAGCTGAGGCGGCGGCGGCGAATAGACCCTCAAGGCTGAGTGTTTTGGCTGGAGATTCTCTAAGTATGTGGTTTCCGACCAAACTGTTACCAGTCGATCGAATTTGGCTGAATCAAGGGATTTCGGGGGAGACTTCCGTGGGTTTGCTGAAGCGGTTGCAGTTGTTCGATCGAACTGCGCCGGATACGGTGTTTGTGATGATTGGGATTAACGATTTGTTGCGGGGAACCAGCGACGAAGGGATTTTGGACAACCAGCGGCAGATTATTCGCGATTTGCGCTGGGCTCACCCCAAAGCACAAGTTGTTGTGCAGTCGATTTTGCCCCACAGCGGGGAACAAGCTACTTGGGAAAATCGCGATCGCCTGTTGGCGATTCCTAACAGTCGGATTAGGGCAATAAATCGACGGCTGAAAGAAATTGCTAGTTCTGAAAATGTTTTGTATCTGGATTTGTACCCGCTGTTTGCGGATGCTGACGGGAATTTGCCAACTGAACTCAGCACAGACGGCTTGCACCTTAACGATCAAGGTTATCTGGTTTGGCGATCGGCCCTGCAACTGTTCGATCAGATGCAGTTGAAAGATGAGTCATGAGTCATCCGTTTTAAAGATAAAGGATAAAGTAACATTCTCCCTAACTCTCCCCCTCTCCTCCTCCCCCTCTCCCCAACTCAAAACTCTTGCCATCTCCTCAACTCCCCCCTCCCCAAATACTCTGTGGTCACTAGCTATGTCAAGTATCCACTGATAGATTAAGAAATATGATACTTAGCTATTTAGTATAGGGTGATACAGAATAACTGTTGGTACAAATGGTGCAATCCAAAAGGCATAGACCATTGGATTGAGGGTTGACGAATTTAGATGAGTCCGGATATACGAAGTCGGGGGGTTGAGGATTGGGGAATTATCTATTGAAGATTTGTTCCGCTAAAACAGGGACTTAAAACCAAATAACTATTGCATCTAAAATCCTCGCATCTAAAATCGGCTCGGTCTTCCCTGAAAATTGCTGAGTATGAGAAGGTACAACTAACGTGATCAAAAAAAGTTTAACGATCGGCATCATCGCCCTGTGGCTGTTAAGCGTACCGCTGACGGACAATGCCTTAGCTCAAGATGCTGCTGGTACTGCTGCTGCGGTGGCGCCGAATCCGATCGACACCGGCGATACCGCCTGGATGTTGGTCTCCTCAGCACTGGTGCTGTTAATGACACCAGGGCTGGCGTTTTTTTACGGGGGACTGGTGCGATCGCGCAACGTCCTCAACACCATGATGATGAGCTTAGTCATGATGGGAGTCATCGGCGTCACCTGGACGCTGTGGGGCTACAGTTTGGCCTTTGACGTTTCCACTCCAGCGTCCGAAGGCTTTGGTCAAGGGATCGAAAGCTTCATCGGCGGCTTCGACTGGATGTTCTTGAACAAGGTCACAGCGGACACACCAGATCCGATCGGCTACGCACCAACAATACCCCACCAAGTCTTCATGGTTTACCAGATGATGTTCGCCATCATCACTCCAGCCTTGATTTCCGGGGCGATCGTCGAACGGGTAACATTTAAAACCTATTTCTGGTTCGTGCTGCTGTGGTCTACCTTCATCTACTCTCCTTTAGCCCACTGGGTTTGGGGTAGAGGCTGGCTGCAGGCGATCGGATCTCTGGACTTTGCCGGCGGCACAGTGGTACACATTAGTTCCGGTGTTTCTGCGGTTGTCGCAGCTTGGATGATCGGGCCCCGCAAAGACCACTTGAACAAGCCCCACACCCCTCACAACGTACCCTACGTCTTGCTGGGAATAGGGATGCTGTGGTTCGGCTGGTTTGGCTTCAACGGCGGTAGCGCTTTGGGAGCTGGTTCTTTAGCGACAGTGGCTTTTGTCACCACGATGATTTCTGCAGCAGCCGGAGGTTTAACTTGGACAATTGTGGAATGGGTGCTCAGAGGCAAACCGACAGCAGTGGGAATTGCTAGCGGTTTCCTCGCGGGATTGGTGGGAATCACACCTGCGGCTGGATTCGTGCTTCCAGTGGGAGCGCTTTTGATCGGATCGATCACTTCGGTTTGCTGCTTCTTTGCCGTTAGTTTCCGGGCTAAGCTGGGATTTGACGACTCTTTGGATACCTTCCCGATTCACGGCGTCGGCGGAACTATAGGCGCGATTCTGACTGGCGTGTTTGCGACTAAAGCGGTTAATGCTGCCGGCAATGACGGGCTGTTTGCGGGGAATCCGGCGCTAATCGTGACCCAGTTTATAGGCGTTGTAGTTACTTACGTGTTTGCGGCTGTGGGCACTTTTGTGATCCTGAAAATTTTGGGGCAGTTTATGGAACTGCGAGTGCCGTCATCTGCTGAAGACCAAGGTTTGGATATCGGCGAGCATGGGGAAGAAGCTTACGGTGAGGATTTTGCCGGGGGTTTCAGTTCGTTTGAATCGAGTTCTCCTTTTGCGCCTAAGAAGATTTGAAAATAGCCTAAGACTGACGCACTCAAGCCTGTGAAACCCAGTTTCTTTGGAGATTTATCGACTCCCAACCCCGATTTTTCTAATAAACCGGATTTCTTTGCGGGATTTTGTGCATAAGAAGGTTTGAATCTGTGATTGGCAGTCAGAGTCAATAATAGTAGTTGGGTTGCCCCGTTTTGCAATTGTTGCAGGCGGGGTTTTCAAATTTGAGATGAGAATTCTCCAATGGTTCTAAAATCAAAGGTAATTAACCTAGATTTCAACTCGATACCGCATGGATACTAAAGCTTTTAAACGATCGCTCCAACAGTCTGAAAACTACCACCGCAAGGGTTTTGGACACGAAGCTGAGGTAGCTGGGGTAATGCAGACGGCTTATCAAAGCAGTCTGATCCAGCAAATTCGCGACAATAATTACAGACTCGAACGCGGCACAGTTACGATCCGGCTGGCTCAGGCTTTTGGCTTTTGCTGGGGGGTGGAACGCGCTGTAGCTATTGCTTACGAGACTCGCCAGCATTTCCCCTCGGAACGGATTTGGATTACTAATGAGATTATTCATAATCCGTCTGTCAACCAGCATTTGCGGGATATGGAAGTTGGTTTTATTGCTGTTGAGAATGGGCAGAAAAATTTTTCTGTTGTCGATAGTGGCGATGTGGTAATTTTACCTGCTTTTGGAGCGAGTGTGCAAGAAATGCAGTTGCTTAATGATAAGGGCTGCAAGATTGTTGATACTACTTGTCCTTGGGTTTCTAAGGTTTGGAATACTGTTGAGAAGCACAAAAAAAAGGATTATACTTCGATTATTCACGGTCAGTACAAGCATGAGGAAACTGTTGCTACGAGTTCTTTTGCTGATAAGTATTTGATTGTGCTGAATTGGCAAGAAGCTGAATATGTCAGCAATTATATCTTGCATGGGGGCGATCGCGATGAGTTTCTTGCTAAGTTTAGTAAGGCTTATTCTGCTGGTTTTGACCCGGATCGAGATTTAGAAATGGTTGGAATTGCTAACCAAACTACTATGCTCAAAACTGAGACAGAAAACATTGGCAAGTTGTTTGAAAAAACGATGATGCGGAAGTTCGGGCCGGAGAATTTGAGCGAGCATTTTCTGAGTTTTAATACTATCTGCGATGCGACTCAGGAACGGCAAGATGCTATGTTGAGTTTGGTTGAGGAAAAGTTGGATTTGATGCTGGTGATTGGGGGTTTTAATTCTTCTAATACTACGCATTTGCAGGAAATTGCGATCGACAAAACTGTTCCTTCTTATCACATTGATTGTGCGGAGCGCATTTTACCGGGAAATCGGATCGAACACAAGCCTTTGGGGGCTGATTTGGTCGTAACTGAAGGTTGGCTACCGGATGGTAAAATTGTAGTCGGCGTGACTTCGGGTGCTTCTACGCCTGATAAGGTTGTTGAAGATGCGATCGAGCGCATTTTCGCGATGAAAGCAGCGGCTGCGATTGTGTAATTATATTGTTTCGGCACTGCACTCGGAAGCATATTTTTTTCAGTGCAGGGCAAGTGTCTCTTTGCGAGTGCGATCGAGCGTCTCGCTCGCAAAAAGATATAATTATGATGTTCAACTAACTTCAACGCATTAATTCTCTGCAATTACCCGATCGCATTTCTGATTTCTGATACTATTCACCCGCGTCATCGCCTGTGTGAATTTCTCCCTGCCTCCCAAAAATTATTTTTTAAATAAAATATTAAAAATTCGCCTTTTTTTTGGTGGTAAAAAGCTTGACTTCGCTAGTTTGATAAGGTATTATTTTATAATGGAAATAGTAGCTAAATTTAAATTTATTTCACTACTCCCATTATCTAAAATATACCCCAAGAATCAACTGGAGTCAATACGTAAAAACTCTTTTCTTTGCGCCACAATTTGAAACTGCCCAAGGAACACGAACGATACAAAACTTGATACAAAAAAGGCGAATTAAGCTTTGCAGGCTATCTTAGATTGTCTGGTGTCTCCCTGCACCACGAAACGCAAGAGAGCGATTTATTGAATCTCCGACTTAAGAGGGATGCGAGGAGGAGTGAGGCTAAACTAGACACAAGATCGATCGCACATTTGAGCCTTAAATTTATAGGCTTTAGTCGCCGTTTCTGACCGCGCGAAAAATTTGGGTATTCTTAATCCAGCTACAATAAAAAAAGCAGGACTCCCACGCCGACTATTTCATGAAACAATCGCTGACTCCCCAAATCACCGCAGGTATCGGAATGGTAGTGGCGCTGCTAATTTTCAATGCGGCAACTTCCTACCGCAACACTCTCAAGTTAATCGAAAACGAACGGTGGGTGAGCCACACTCACCAAGTTTTAACCGAACTCGAAGCTACGCTTTCCACGTTAAAAGATGCTGAAACCGGACAGCGCGGTTATTTGCTGACTGGAGAAGAACGGTATTTAGAACCCTATGACAGCGCCATCGCCCGCATCAACCAGCAAGTAGTCGGATTGCAGCAGCTAACGGCTGACAATAAGCGGCAGCAACAGCGCCTTCGCGATTTGAAAATTGCGATCGACTCTAAATTAGCCGACCTGGAAGAAACCCTCAATCTGCGACGCCAACAAAACTTAGCAGCAGCCGTGTGGCAAATAAAAACTGGTAGGGGAAAGCAAATCATGGGGAACCTTCGGCAGCAGATAGCCGCCATGACTGCCGAAGAAACTCAGCTATTGCAGCAGCGCGCCCGAGAATCTAAAAAAAGCGCTAATTTGACAATCCTGAGTTTTACCGTTGCGAGTTTAGTAAATTTCCTGTTGATGGTGTTGGTTTACTATTTGGTGAAGCGCGATCGAACTTTGCGCGACAATGCCGAAATTAACCAAAATCAACTTTTAGACCAGCTAGAGCACGATCGCCACTCCCTCCAATTAAGCGAAGAACGTTTCCGTCGCGCCATTCTCAACGCACCGCTGCCAATTATGCTGCACGCTGAAAACGGAGAAGTTTTGCAAATTAACTGCGCTTGGACAGAACTCTCAGGCTACGAATACTCAGAAATTCCCACAATTGAAGATTGGACAGAAAAAGCTTACCACAGCCGCCAATCGCTAGTGCAAGCACATATCGATCGGCTGCACCAATTAAACGGCCGCATTTCTGAAGGCGAATATATGATTTCCACAGCCAGCGGCGAAACTCGAATTTGGGAGTTTTATTCCGCACCTTTAGGCAAGCTTTCCGACGGCAGAAGTCTAGTAATTAGTACCGCCCTTGACGTAACTGCGCGCAAACAAGCAGAAGCAGAAATTCGGATGCTCAATGCTACCTTAGAACGGCGAGTGGAACTCCGCACCAATGAACTTCAAGCAGCTAACGAAGAATTAGAAGCTTTCGCCTATACCGTAGCCCACGATTTGCGTGCCCCGCTGCGGGGAATGCAAGGATTGGCTGAAGCTTTATTAGAAGATTACCGTGACCTCCTCGACGAACTCGGTCAAGAATACGCCCAGCAAATTGTTAATTCTGGGCAACAACTAGAAGAATTGATCCAAGATTTGCTTGCTTACAGCCGCCTGAGCCGCAGTGATTTATCGCTGCAAGTTTTAGACTTAGAATCTGCTGTGGCCGAGGCAATTGCTATGGTAAAAGCTGACGCTAAATCCAGACACGCTCAAATCAGTGTTCGAGCGCCCTTGCCTGCGGTAATTGCCCACCGCATTACTTTAGTTCAAGTAATAGCCAATCTGCTCACCAATGCTATAAAATTTGTAGAAGGCACACCACCCCAAGTGCAGATATGGGCCGAGGAACTTGAGCTGCCTGAAGAGGGAGAGACAGACAGCGATACAGCGGGAGAATTGGAAAGGGGAACTGTAGGACAGTGGGAACATTCCCAGTTACTTATGGTCAGCCCTCTATTGCCAGTCCCCATAATCCGTCTGTGGGTAGAAGACAACGGCATCGGTATTGCTCAAGAACATCAAAAACGCATTTTTCGGGTTTTTGAACGGCTCCACGGTATCGAATCTTACCCCGGAACTGGTATAGGATTAGCTATTGTAAAAAAAGGAGTCGATCGCATGGGCGGTCAAGTTGGAGTGGAATCTCAAGTAGGACAAGGCAGTCGATTTTGGATACAACTGAGGAAGCATGACCCAAACGCAGACGATTTTGCTGGTGGAAGATAACCCCGTTGATATTCTATTGATGCAGCGGGCATTTCGCAATGAGACTTTTGCTAATACTTCGCTGCAAATTGTCCGAGATGGAGATGCAGCGGTTTTTTATTTAAATGGGGACGGAGAATACAGCGATCGCGATCGCTATCCTTTACCTGCGATAATTTTACTGGATTTGAAATTGCCCAGGCGATCCGGTCACGAAGTTCTAATTTGGCTGAGGCAGCAGCCGGAACTAAAACGTTTGCCGGTGGTTATGCTTACTTCTTCTAGGCAAACACCTGATGTCAAGCGAGCTTACGATTTAGGGGTAAATTCTTATTTAGTTAAACCCGTCGGGTTTGCTTCTTTAGTAGAAATGATGCAGAGTTTTAGAGAGTATTGGCTCAACTATACCGAACTGCCGGAACCTAGAGAATTTGGTGGTTTGTAGTGGCGGTTTACCTGTTTTTATTGCTTGTTTCCTCGTTACCACGCTGTTTCGGGTAACGAGTGAATTAAGTTTTTAGTTAGGAAGCGCGTCATTTTTTATTTTAAAATGGCAACATTCAACATTTTTATTAATAGTAATTGACTGGCACTCTAGCTAACAGCCAAATTATAAATTGTTAAAGTGGTACACATTCTGGTAATTGACGACAACCCAACGGATCGGCTGCTCGTCAAACGCGAGTTAGAGCGACAATTCTCAAAATTGAAAATAACGGAAATTCCCGACGATAAATTATTTGCGGAAGCACTGAATCGAGGCGGATTCAATCTGGTAATTACCGACTACCAACTACGATGGACGAACGGTATAGATGTGCTTAAAACTATTAAAGCCCGTTATCCAGAATGCCCGATTGTAATGTTTACGAATACTGGCAACGAAGAAATTGCTGTAGAGGCCATGAAAGCCGGATTGGACGACTACATTATCAAGTCGCCGAAGCACTACGTCCGCCTTTGCGTTGCGGTTCGCGGCGTACTCGATAGAGTTGCCGCCTGGGAACGAGTCGCCCGACTAGAAAATCAACTTAACTCTCTGCTAGAACGCTTAAATGTCGGAGTTTTTCGAGCGACTTCCGAGGGGAAGCTTTTGGAAAGCAATCAAGCTTTTTTGCGCTTGTTTGATGCCAGCAATTTAGCAGATGTCCAAGGGATTTATCTGCAGCAATTGTTTTTGCAACCCCTAGATTCACGGGAGTCTCGGGGTCAAAATCTGGAAATTACATTTCCTTTGGCAGACGGTCGAGTAAAATGGATTCGGTTTACTCAATATCTCTACAGCGCAGAAGGTGAAAGTACCATTGAGGGATTGGTAGAAGATATTACCGATCTCAAGCAAGCTGAACTTGCTTTGCGGGAATTTAATGAAACTTTGGAAGAGCGCGTGAGAGAGCGTACTGCTGAGTTACAAGAAGTTAACGCACAGCTCGAATCGTTTACCTATTCAGTTTCTCACGACTTGCGCGCTCCTCTGCGGGGAATTTCGTTTTTTGCTGAAACGTTGCTCCAAGATAGAAGCAGCGAGTTGGATGCTACCGCCCAGGATTACTTGTATCGGATTAATGACGCTGCAAGTCTGATGAATACTTTAATCGAAAATTTGCTAGAGTACAGCCGCCTCAGCAAAGCTAACTTGCCGCTAAAAGCAGTCTCTCTTAATTTAATTGTGGCTGGCTCGATCGCGCAACTAGAGGCTGAAATTGCCCAAAAACAAGCTCGGATAACGGTTGTTGAACGGCTACCTACGGTGTTGGCCCATCCTGGTACGCTGCTGCAAGTCTTGGCTAACTTGCTCTCCAATGCTATTAAGTTTGTGCAGCCGGGAATAGAGCCGCAGGTGCGAGTTTATGCAGAAGCTGAGGAGGAATATATCTATCTTTGGGTAGAAGACAACGGCATTGGTATTGAAGAAAAATTTCAAGAGAGAATTTTTGGGTTGTTCGATCGCCTGCACGGTCAAGAAGTGTATCCGGGGACGGGAATTGGGCTGGCGATCGCTCGCAAAGGAGTCGAGCGGATGGGGGGTGCGATCGGGGTGAAATCGACTTTGGGAATCGGTACCCGCTTCTGGGTAAAATTACGCAAGTGCCAGAGTTGAGGAAGCAAGTTCGGCAACGCGCAGTGAATCGGGATTTAAAAAAGATGAGGTTCTACGCAAGAGGGTTTTAACAGCAATATTCTGCTGTAGCTCAAAAAATCAATCAAGCCGCTGGTTCACACCCGAAGACAGAATAAACAATTAGTATAATGATAGTTAAGTAATCTCTTGCACCGTTCCCGGCTGAGCAGGCTTTCCGATCTGTTTTACAACAACTTACTTAATTAATTTGCTTGTGGGCACGCCCGTAAAAGGCGGGTTGAGGATATTACAAGCTGTAAAATATAATAAAATACAAGCAAATACAATAAATTTATCGGCAACTCTAATTAACTCACCAAGTACATATTTCAATTGTCGAGATTGCTCAATAACATATTGTTAGATTTAAGAATGTTTGCGCCAATACAAAAACTAAAAGGCTAATGCTGTCTATTCTGTTAATCGACGACAACCCGAACGATCGCCTGATGATCGATCGAGAACTGAGGAAAAGTTTTTCCGATTTAGAAATTAAATCGGTTATTGATATCCAAACTCTCGAACAAGTCCTGGCAGCGGGCGGTTTTGATATAGTAATTACGGACTACCAACTGCACTGGAGCGACGGATTAACTATTCTCCAAAAAGTTCACAGCCTCTACCCGAATTGTCCGGTAATTATGTGTACTGACAGCGGCAGCGAACAAGTGGCAGTGGAAGCTATGAAAGCCGGCTTAAGCGATTACGTGTTCAAAGGGCGGTACTTAAAGCGGCTGGCGGGGGCCGTGGGCGAAAGCTTGAAAAAACAGCAGTTGCGCGAGAACTACGCGAAAACGTCAGCGCAGTTGGCAATTTCGGAGGAAAGGCTGAGATTGGCGATCGAAGCTTCGAAAATGGGAACTTGGGATTGGAATGTATTAACTGGCGAGGTTGTTTGGTCGGAGGGACACGAACTGTTATTCGGGTTGGAAAAAGGCAGTTTTCTGGGAACTTACGAAGCGTTTTTTGCCTGCATTCACCCGGATGACCAGGCATCGAGCGCCGACGCTGTTGCCTTTGCTTTAGAAAACAAAATAGAATACAAGTACGAATTTAGAGTTTTTTGGCCCGACGGCAGCTTGCACTGGATCTCGGGTAGGGGCAAGTTTTTTGATGATGAGACGGGTAAATCGGTGCGATCGATCGGCGTGGTTTGGGATATTACGGATCGCAAATTATCGGAAGCCCGGGTGCAAGAAAGCGAGGAAAATTTGCGCTTTGCTCTAGAAGCAGCTAACACGATCGCTTTTACCTGGGATGTGGTATCGGGGGAAGTCCGCCGTTCGTCCAATGCCGAAACGCAAATGGGTTTGGGGCCAGACAGCACCTATGGTACTTTTGAGCAAAAAAAGAATGCGGTGCATCCAGAAGACCGAGAAAGGTTTTTGGCAGATGTGGAGGCCGCATTCAGGGGCACGGGAGTTTACGAGTCGGAGTACCGCAAAGTGCGACCCGACGGCTCAGTGATTTGGCTTCACGACAAAGGGCGAGTGGTTTTTGACGCATCCGGCACACCCCTTCGGCTGTCCGGCGTGGCGATCGACATTACGGATCGCAAACAGTTAGAATACGACCGCTCGCGGGCGTTGGCCCGCGAGCGGTCGTATTTGCACCGCCTGCAAAAGTTAACCTCCGCGTCAGTTGCTATCAACTCCACGCTGTCGGTGGCAGAAATACTTCAGTTAGCTGCCGATAGCGCCCGCCAAATTCTGGAAGTCCACCAGGTAGCGGTCAACCTCAACCCTGCCGCCAACTGGGATGCGGGAATTAGCAAGTTTTCGATGTCAGAAAAATACGCCGCGTGGCAAGATTACTGCGAAGAGCCAGACGGTACGGGTATTTACCAACAAGTTTGGCAGCACCAACAGGCGATGCGAATGACTCAAAGCGAGTTAGAGGCTCACCCGGCCTGGCGGGGGTTCGGCAAGGCTGCGGGGAAGCACCCGCCGATGCGGGGCTGGCTGGCTGTACCGCTGACGACTCGGGACGGCAGAAATCTGGGACTGATTCAGTTGTCGGACAAGTATGAGGGGGAGTTTGCCGAAGATGATGAAACTATTTTAATGCAGTTGGCTCAGGCGGTGTCGGGGGCGATCGACAATGCCCGACTTTACGAGGAATCTCAGCAGGCAAATCGCATGAAAGATGAGTTTTTGGCAACTCTTTCTCATGAGTTGCGATCGCCCTTAAACGCGATTTTGGGCTGGGCGCAACTGATGCAGCAACGCAGTTTGAGTCCGGCTGCTACTGGGCGGGCTTTAGAAACGATCGAGCGAAATGCTAAATTGCAAACTCAATTGATTGATGATTTGCTGGATATTTCGAGAATTATTCGCGGCAAGTTGACGTTGAATCCTTCTGCGGTAAATTTGATTTCGATGGTGGAAGCAGCGGTGAATACTGTGCGGTTGGCTGCCGATGCTAAGTCGATCGATTTGCGGTTTGCAATTGGAGATTTGGGCTTGGAGACTGCTGAATTTTCCGAAATTGGGAAGGTTCCTGGGAATCCTGAATCTCAATTAAATCAGAAATTTTGGGTATCAGGAGACCCCGGCCGCTTGCAGCAAGTGATTTGGAATTTGCTGACGAATGCGATTAAGTTTACGCCGCGCGGGGGGCGAGTTGAAATCCGGCTTTCGAGAGTTGATTCGGATGTTGAGTTGGCTGTTACCGACACGGGAATTGGGGTTGCACCGAATTTTTTGCCTTACGTGTTTGAGTCTTTCCGCCAAGCGGATGCTACGATTACTCGCAATTATAGCGGTTTGGGGCTGGGTCTGGCGATCGTCCGGCAGTTGGTAGAACTCCACGGTGGCACGGTTTGGGCCCAGAGTCCGGGACTGGATATGGGATCGACTTTTAGTTTCCGTCTCCCTGCGATGCAGGTAAATTCGATCGCCGACGAGGAAGCGCAGGTTTTGGCTGGCGCTGGTAATTTACTGGGAGTTAAGGTTTTGCTGGTTGATGACGAGGTTGATTCGCGGGAATTTATGAAGTTTGTCTTGGCAGATGCCGGGGCTGCTGTCATGGCTGCATCATCTGCTGCTGAGGCGTTTGAGGTGGCTTCGCAGTTTAGCCCGGATATTGTGGTCAGCGATATCGGAATGCCGGAGGAAGATGGCTATTCGCTGCTACGAAGGCTGCGTTCTTTGAACACGCAGACAGGGAATTTTTGGGCGATCGCTCTGACGGCTTATGCTAGGGATGAAGACCGCGATCGTGCTTTTGCTGCGGGTTTCGATCGACATCTCTCTAAACCTGTGCAACCGGATGTCTTAGTAGAGACTATAGTCCAGTTGAGGCCGCAAGGGCTAACAACCTAAAAAATTATCTTAATAATTGGGAATTGGTAATTGGAAATTGGTCAATTGGAAGTGGGAATTGTGTTTTTAGTGACGACTTTAATCCTAGTAAAACTCGCTCGTACTTGCCTTCCTCACTACAAATCTATAATGCTGATTATACCGGACACGACCTGATTAACCCGACTGGATATCGACGGAAATCGCTCAACAGAGAAATATAAAAATTTGTATTTTTCAAACTTTTAAAATTCTGCTTGTGGGGCTTTGTTTCGAGTTCGCCTAAAATATGCAATTTCTATGCCGATTAGGTGATTGGTTTGTGTTAATATGCTAAAATATCCAACAACCACGCGGTAATAATTAGGTGGACAAACTTCAGACAGATATAGAAGCAATTTACTCTCAAATTGAGGAATTGCGCCTGGAACGCCAGCAGCTTAGTATTGCCGATGTTGTCCCATCGGGTGATTCCCCCCAAGCGATCGCCGATGCTTATCGGCGTCACGCGAGGGAAACAGCACAAGTGTCGGCCGAAGTCAAGGGTATAGATGACGCGATCGCGGCTCTGTCTGCTCAACTGAGTCAGAAACAGCAGCAGTCGGTAAAGTTGCAAAGAATCACTCCGATGGAGGAGCAAGTTGAAGAAGGAAGATTGCTCGCTCAGGGACACGCGGAACGGATTAATGAACTGGCGGCGGAACTGGCGGCGGAAGTGAAGGGACTCAAAGCTATCGCCGACCAAATTAGTCCCAGCTACTGGCAGGTTTATTACAAGCCTTTTATTACTGGTTTTAAGAGTATTTCTGTTCCCTACGTGCGATCGGACGGGGATGTTTGGACTATTGTCAATCGAGTAGTTTAGAGAGGCTGCGGGAGCAGAAATAATCAGCGCTCAAGACAATTTTTTCCTGTCCCTATTCCTCAACCTCAACCTCGCAGCAATTGCTTAATAGTGCCGACCAATTCCTGTGGGTGAAATGGCTTGGCGATGTAAGCGTCGGCTCCTTGTTTCATTCCCCAATAGCGATCGAACTCTTCGCTTTTGCTCGAACACATTACCACCGGCAAATTTTGGGTTTTAGGGTCGCTTTTGAGCCGGCGACAGACTTCGTAGCCGTTCATCCGGGGCATCACGATATCCAGAACGACTAAATCTGGGCGGTTAGCCTTGATCTGTTCTAGAGCTTCTACGCCATCACTCGCTACCGTGACGTTGAGTCCTCTACCTTTGAGCAAGTCGGCGATCATCTCCCGCAGAGTGACGCTATCATCAACAACCATAACTGTACTCATAGAATAATCCCTACCAAGTTTCTGGGTTGAAACGTTCTCATTAACGTTTACACTAACGTTCACCTTCAAAGGTGTCTTTTCCTGATTGAGATTGCGCTCTGCTAAATGTAGTTTACCCACTTTTGCTGATTTCTCAATCATTTTCTGAGTAATTACCGCAAAATTCAAAGATCCGCGCAATCTCGGTTGACACACGAGGCTATGTCCGTTAGTCTATCATTTTCTTTCTCAAATGGTACTATTATCAAAAAATGAGGGTATAGCTTGGTTGTGCGTTTCCGGTTGAGGACGGCGGCGCTCGGCCGCCTGCATCAACATTTGTCTACTTAGGATGTTTCGTACCTAAAGCCGAGAGTTTTTGGTCGTAGAGCGTGTCTAAAACAACCGGGCGCTGGCGGTAGCTGTGACCGGTGTTTTTGCAGCCATTAGCAACGATTCCCAAGACGAAAGCTCCAGAAATCTTTAATTCTTCTAAAACTTTGCGAACTTGCGATCGGTCTGTTTGCCCAATTTGGACGACCATAATCGTAGCGTCTGTGTGAGCTGCGATCAAGTGGGTGTCTGCCAAGCCTGCTAGTGGCGGGGTGTCATAAATTACTAAGTCAAAAAATGCTTGAAATTGCTCCATCAGATAGTGCATTTTTTTGGAAGAAAGAAGCTTGATCGGATCGGGGGGAATTTGGCCTGCGGTGAGTACGAACAAATTTTCTTGGTTCGGGGCTCGTTGAATCGCGTCGTTGAGACTGAGATCTGTGGAAATGGCATCGCCCAAGCCACGCACGTTTGGCAGTCCTAACTTCGCGTGCAGTTGCGGGCAGCGCAAATCTGCATCTACTAACAATACTCTCTGTCCGACGGCTGCTGCTGTGGCTGCCAGGTGCAAAGCTACTGTAGATTTGCCGTCTCCGGCTACGGCTGAGCCGACTAAGAGCGATCGAATTGCCGTGCCTGCACTGAGCAAGTGAATGTTCGTGTAGAGCGATCGAAATGCTTCTAAAAATTGATAGTCCAAGTCGCTCAAAATACTTGGTCCCCCGCTCATAGAACCAGTATCTCTAGGTTCGCCCAGTTCGACTACTTCCACTTTCGAGTTCGAGCGAGCCGATGTTAGTTTTCTCTGTCTGGCTGGCGGTCTGCGCTTGACTTTTTTGGTAAACGGAATCACCCCGAGTATTGGCAATCTTGTGGCCATTCTCAGTGATTCTGGAGTGTGGAACACAGTATTTAGTACCTCTACAAGCAAGCCGACTGCTATGCCCAGCAGACTGCTTAAAATTACTGCCAGCGCTAACTGTTTTTTGGTTTGTTTGACGGTAGCTGTTATAGGCCTGCCAAATTTGTCTAGCGGAATTTCCGGAGGATTTATCAGCACCCAGGGTATTTGCTGCTGAGCCGCATCAATCCGCAAGGCTTCTCGTTTTGCCAAGAAGTCCGACAAACTCTTAGTAACTACTTGCAGTTCCCGCTGTAAATTGTCGTATTGTCGGGTTGTAACTGAAAAGTTTCTGATTTTTTGGTTGAGACCATTTTGCAAAGCAGTCATTTCGCGATCACGCGCTTCAACTTCTTTAATTTGGGTTTCTAAATTTCCCATCACCACTTCTCTTGCTTGTTGAGTGGCGGTTAAAACCAGTTCTTCCCGACTTTTTCGCAACGCTAAAACTGGCAAACTGTCTTCTCTGTACTGAGCTAATTTTAATGACAATTCCGAGTCTATTCTCTGAATTTGACCTAAGAGTGCGCCGTAAGCTTGTCCTTGGGTCATCAGCAGCCCTTGAGGATTATTTTCGTTGAGTAGTTTTTCATAACTTTGGTAGAGGTTTCGCATCCCTTTTAGCTGAACTCTAATTTCTACTTGCTTACCCCGAATGCTTTGAACTTGTTCAGACAGAGATTTTCCCTCTATCTGAGGTTCAAACAAGTTGCTTTGCTGCCGCAGTCTTTGGACTTGCAGTTGCAGAACTTCCACTCTTTCTCGGAGCTTGGGCATCTCCGTATCTATAAATTTAATACCTTGATTAATGCCCATCAGCCGTTGCTGCAAGCTGTAATCTAGATAAGCTTTAGAAATTTTATTCAGTACGCTGTAAATTTTTTTTCGGTTTGAATCTTTGTAACGAACTTGTAAAATTTTTGTGCCTTGCTGTTTGCCATCTTTCGTGTAGCTGATGCGCTGGATCGACATTTTTGAGATCAGTTCGCTATAGTTCATTTTGGGATACGAAGCCCGCAATTCCTCAATCACTGGCTGCATCATTTTGGGACTTCGCAAAATCCTAATTTGGGTTTCGTAGTCTAGCAAGCTAATTCCTTCTATATTAATTCTTGCTAAGTCCGCCGCTTGGGTATTGTTTAATTGTTTGGATTGCAAACCTTCAGCCGTGGCTGGTTCTACTAACAGGGAAAAAGAGCCTTCATACTCGACCGTTATGCTTTTAGAAGTGGCGACGATCGCTGTTCCTGCCAGGGCGCTCAAAGCTATCGTGGCTGCTGCCATGACCAGGAAGCGACGGCGCACGACGCCTAACAACCAGGACAAGTCTAGCTTTTCTTCTTCTCTCTCCTCTACGAAGTGATCTCTGTAGTTCTGAGCAGATAACTCCGGCAGTTTGCCATTCGATTTGGGTGTGAAGGGTTGGTAATCTTGTCTGCTATCCATATTCAGCCAGGGTATTTTTGAGGTTGATGTTTTTGAGGTTGATATTTTTGAAGCGGCCAGGTCGCGGTTGGGTAATCTTATTGTTTCGTTTATTCTAGCCTTTGCCAGGAATTATCCACCTCACCCGCCGCCTTCTTACCTGAATAAAAATCGGAGAACGTTTATAAAATTTAACACTCCCGTAGCTGGCCCGACAGGTCCTATTACAGCGTTCATGCGATCGACAAAATTGACGAGCCCCCTGCGAGATACGATAATCATGTCGTTGTTGCGAAGTTGAGGATTGGTTTCTTCGTTAATTCCTTGAGTTAAATTGACTTCGATCGTCCGTTTAGTAGCTGTACCGTCGTTATTGAGGCGGACTAGCTCAACTTTATCCCTTCTAGCTCTGGTATTCTCGTAGCCAAAAAATCCTCTGGAAATTAAAGCTTGATTCAGTGTGGCATTAGCTGGGAGCCTCAAGGGATCGAGGGATGTTCTGAGTTCTCCTACTACATAAACGTTAATGCCGACGGGGGCAAAGTTAGTGTTGGCGAGCACACCAGCTTCTGCAGGGTTGACGATTGTAGCTTTGGGAACGATGATCGTGTCTCCCTCCTGGAGGATGGTATCTTGGGCGCCGTCGCCGGACTCTAGGAACTGCCACAGGTTGACTGGGATAATTTGTTCGCCTCTTCTGGTGACGCGCCGCACTTGGATTTGCCGGATGTCGGCATCGGAGGTGATGCCGCCGGCTAGCTGAATTGCCCGGATGACGGTAGGGAAACCTTCGCGGCTGAGGTCGTTTGTGGTGTTGCCGCCGATGACGACGTAAGCCCCTGGGCGGGTGACTTGACCAACGATGGAGATCGATCGAGGTTTTTCTGGGGGTGGCGAAAAGTTTGCTGTCGCAAATTGACGAGCTTCTGCTTGGTTGAAGTTGGCGACTGTGGGAATCACGATTGTGTCTCTGTCTTGCAAAATGATGTCTTGAGAGATGTCTCCTTCTTGCAAGAATTTCCACAGGTTGACGTTGAGCACTTGATCGGGGCCGTCTCGTTGGGGACGGCGGACGCGGATGTTGCGGATGTCGGCGACACCCGTGACGCCTTCTGCGAGTCTGATCGCTTGGGTGACAGTGGGGTACTGGACACTCGGCGAGGCTCCCGGCCCGGGAGTTAGGGTAATAGTGAAGTTTCCGGGCCTGGTTACTTCTCCGATGACGCCGACGTTGAGGGGACGGGCAGCGACGAGGCTGACTGTGACTATGGGGTCTTTGAGGACGCGGCGGTAGGCGTTGCGGATGATGTTGGTGGCTTCTACTAAGGTGCGGCCACGGATGGAGACCAAGCCGATCAGGGGCAGGTTGACTGAACCGTCGGAAAGGACTTCGTAGCCGCGGCTGAGTTCGGGTACTTCGAGTATTTCTACTTGGATGCGATCGCCGCCGCCGAGTTTATAGCTTTCCGGCGCTCTCCTAACGGGCGGAACCGTCTGGGCTTGCTCTGCGCCTAGGGGGATGGGAAGTTGTGCCGGGGTGCTTCTGGCGTCAGCGATAACAGTGGAAGCAAACAAGACAACACCCACAACCGACGGGGCTATCTGTCTTGGAAAATGGGTGTTAACCATACACCACCTAATTTTATTGACTATGATTTATATAAGTGTAGCCTTTTGAGTGCGGGGCAAAAAGCTCATTATTTTAAGCTATCGCCGAAAAAAGGATGCTCTATTTTTGCTTTATCCCTAATTTCTGTGTTAGCGTGGTTGCGGGTTGACGGCTATATTTTATATCTATATAATTTGATATTGTTGGTGACAAAGGAAAGCAATTATGACTCAACCAGTGTCTATACCAAATATGGTGAAAGAGCTGATTTTAGGTACTTCTTCCTTGACATGGATGCTAATTGCTATAGTCGCGATAGTAACTCTACTATTATTTCAATTTGCTAGTTATAAAAAAGTAGGTTTGGCTTTAGAAAAAAGCTTTGCTGGTCTTTACATTTTTATCTCTCCATTTCTGACACAACCTCCTTTTAATTACTTGCATTTTGTTAACTTGAAAGATCCCGAAGGTGGTATCTTAAAACTCATACCTTATTTTTTTTACCCCTGGGTAGTATTAATTTTAACTTCAAGGGTTAAAGTTTTTAGTAGCAATTTTATAGAAATTTTTGCCAAGATATTGAGGATGAATCCTTTTTTTTTACTTTATACATTACTTCCATTACTATCTACATTATGGTCTCTAGTTCCTGAAGAAACGCTAAGAGCAGGGCTAGCTTTTTCAGGATTTACTGCTTTCGGGTTTTACATTGCAGCCCAATATAAATGGGAGGATTTATCTCGTTTTTGGCGCTGGGGATACACGGCAATCGGTTTGGCAAGTTTTGTAATGAAACCCCCTGGAGCAGGCGATTTTGTCGGCTTAACCCAATCTAAAAATTCTTTGGGGGGAGTCTTAGCTCTCTGTACGGCATTTTGGTATTTGCACTATTCTCAAGGAGCTAAAACTCAGAAAGAGCGCTGGATTGCTTTGGGAATGATGTTCTTTTCATTTTACCTAGTAAGGGCTAATAAATCGGGATCTGCTCTAGTGATTACTATCATATTAATAATTGCAGTGTCCTCACTAAATTTTTTAAAAAAATTAACTTTTCAGTGGGCATTTACTGCGATTATATGTTTCCTGGTCGTCAGCATAATTATGACTGTTTTTGTAGTAGACAACCTAGAGGATATTATTGTAGGTGGGTTAGGCAAGGACTTGACTCTAACTGGGCGGACCGAATTCTGGCCGCAGTTAATGGCTGCGGTCAATCAGCGTCCCTGGTTTGGCTACGGATACGATGGATTTTTTCAACAAGATAAGTTAGGAGCGGGTACTCCTGCTTATTTTATTTATACTCCTAGTGGATTTCAACCTGAAAACCCTCACAATGGGGGGATTGGGATATTGTTAGCCTTCGGTTGGCCGGGATTAATTTTAATGATGACTTCCTTGCTGCTCAATTTAGCTTACGCAGTTCGGTATTTGAGTCGTAGCACGTTGGAAGGAGCAGGAATACCTATTTGTTTTCTAGTCTCTATTATTATGAGCAACATCACAGAAGGTTATATTATAGATATAGGAAATCCTTGGCTGAGTTACGTAATGTTGACGGTTCGACTTGCGATAGATAATGCTAACAATAGTTCTAACAGTAGCACCAGTAACCCTCAAAGGCGTTCTTTAGCTCGCACTGTCCATTGAAGTAAGCTTTATTGGGCGGCTCGGGGGTCAAGTTGGGGAACATCTCCTATTTGTAAAAACACTTCTTCTGGCTCCTTCCTTCTTCCTCTTTCCTTCTGCCTCCTGCCTAAAAACTCCAATTTCTAGGTCTGCTGCAAAAGTGAGATGTTCCCTCAAGTTGTGATATGTTGTTATAGGATCAACCAGTCTAATTTTGCGAGATTGCCGACCCTGCTAGAACCGCGTTTGTGTTTTGTAAAGATTTAAAATATTCTGATGCTAGATAAGTTAACTGCGGTCAGTCAAAGGCTCGGCCCTAATCTGCGCCAGGTACTCAGCAACATAGCTTGGCTGTTCACTGACCAAATCTTGCAGATGGGTCTAGGCCTGTTTGTGGGCCTTTGGGTGGCTCGCTATCTTGGTCCGACACAATTTGGATTGCTCAACTACGCGATCGCCTTTGTGTCGCTCTTTAGTTCGGTGGCAACGATGGGGTTGGGTACTCTGGTAGTGAGGAATATCGCTCGCGACCCAGAATGCAAAAATGAGACCCTGGGAACGGCCTTCGGACTGCAATTTACTGGTGGCTGCATCACTTTGTTGTTAACTGTCACCGTGATTGCGCTAGTCAAGCCCAACGACACTCTGACTCGGTGGCTGGTAGGTATCATCGCAGCAGGAACTATCTTTAATGCTTTTGAGGCTATCAATTTTTGGTTCCAGTCCCAAATCCAGTCAAAATATACAGTGTTTGCTAAAAATTCGGTATGTTTTTTAGTTGCTGCTGTCAGAATTGCGTTAGTAACAATTAAAGCCCCCCTGCTTGCCTTCGCCTGGGTTAGATTGACAGAGGTCGCATTGGTAGGAATCGCTTATGTATATTTTTATAAGCTTACGGGGAATAAAATTAAGGATTGGCGCTTCAGTTGGGAAAAGTGTAAAGAACTGCTATCGGAGAGTTGGCCAATAATTTTGTCGGGATTTGCTGTTTATGTGTACTCAAAAACGGATCAGATAATGCTCGGTGCGATGAATAAAAATGCCGAACTGGGCTATTATGCTGCCGCTGTTAAAATTTCTGAAATCTGCGATTTTTTGCCGATGATCATATCCAGCTCTATTTTTCCCAAATTAGCGAATTTGAGAAAGACAAATTATGAAGAATATCTAAATAAATTTCAAATTTATTCTGATATAATGATATTTTTGTGGTTGGGAGTTGCCATACCGATATCATTACTTTCTCCCTGGATAGTGCATCTACTTTACGGTGACAAATATGCACAGTCAGCAGCGGTGCTTGGAATCTATGTTTGGGCGCAATTTGGCAGTAACTTTGGAGTAGCACGGAGCACATATTTAAACATAGAAGGTCAGTTGCGCTACGGTCTTTATTTGACTGTAGTCGGATCTACTTTAAATGTAGGGTTGAACTTTTTGCTGATCCCTAAGTATGGAGCTTTGGGAGCAACCACAGCTACTCTGATAACTTATTTTTACGTAATTATATTAGTCAATTTCTTGATTAAGGAATTGCGCCCATTCGCAACTTTCATCTGGCGCTCGCTTAACTTATACAAGGCAGCTTGTAGAATCAGAGGATTAGTAAAGTGATTCAAATTAAACCTAAAATCGAACAGCGCTCGAATTGCCCCTATTGCGACACTGAACTCAATGCAAAAAAAATTTTGTGGCAAGGGATACATATTGTTCTGGACTGTAAGTGCGCGGGATGTGGTAGCGAAATACTCGACGAGTTAAGAGTAGGTCATGGAGTCAGAAACTCTGTCCAAGTTGATACAAACAAAGGGGAAGTTTTTGCAAAATTTGCTAACATAAAAGAATGGCTAGGCAAACCATTACTCAATTCACTACAAAATCCTCACTCAGAAAAACTGGAGATTGTAAAAGAGATTTTTAAACCCAGCAAGCGGGTAATTATCTTAAACTGTATCGATCATCTTTATGGTCATTCCCTGCTGAAGTTGCTAAATGCACAAAGGCACTTAGAATGCAACTCGGACTTCGGGTTAGTTGTGATAGTTCCTAAGTTTCTAAGGTGGATGGTTCCTGATGAAGTTGCAGAAGTCTGGACAGTACCTATTTCTTTAAAAAATGGTCAAACTTACTATCCCAGCTTCGCCGAGTTTGTAGAGGAAGAAACTAAACGCTTTGATGAAATTTATGTCAGTGAAGCCCATTCTCATCCTAGCCAGTTTGACATCACGCGGTTTACTAGAGTTCCGAAACACAAATTTGAGGAGCCAGAAACAAGAATCACTTTTATTTGGCGGGAAGATCGTTTATTAGTTAACGGTTTGCTGTTCCGAATTCTGAAAAAGCTAAATCAACGAGAAAGGGCATTGCCATTGCAAAATTTAAAAATTCAGCAGTTATTTGAGAAAATTAGGTTGCAAGTACCTGAAGCAAAATTTGCAGTAGCTGGTTTGGGGACAAAAACTAAGTTTCCAGAATGGATTGAAGATTACAGAGTAGATAGTTTTAATGAAAAAGTTGAAAAGGAAATATGCGGTGTTTATTCACAAAGCCGCTTAGTAATTGGTCTTCACGGCTCTAATATGTTGCTACCTTCGGCTCATGCTGGTATGACAATTGATTTGATAGATGAGCGTTGGGGGAACTTTGCCCAAGATATTTTATACCAAGAACGTGACCCGAGAATGGCTAGTTTTCGCTATAGATTTTTGCCCTATCAGACTAGCAATGATACACTGGCATACATAGCGGCTGTGATGCTGCAGAAGTGGTTTAATTTTAAATCGCAGATGAATGCTGAGCTTGTTAATTCCGATGTTGAAGACTACTAGAAAAAGTAGAGTCGCATAAATGTTCAATTACCGAATCCAAACACCCGTCGCTTTTATCATCTTCAAACGTCCAGATACAACGGCTAAAGTATTTGAGGCAATTCGTCAGGCCAAACCTCCCAAATTGCTAGTAATTGCTGACGGCCCACGTCCAGATAGGCCTGGAGAAGATCAAGAATGTGCTGCTGCTAGAGCTATTATTGACCAAGTAGATTGGGACTGCGAAGTTTTGAAGAATTACGCAGACGTAAATCTCGGTTGTCGCCTGCGGGTTTCTAGCGGTATGAATTGGGTGTTTGATCAAGTGGAAGAGGCAATTATTCTTGAGGATGACTGTCTCCCTCATCCTACTTTTTTCCGCTTCGCTGAAGAATTGCTGGAGCGTTACCGAGACGATCAGCGGATTCTGTCAATCTCTGGTCAAAATGTTCAGTTTGGGCGAAAAAGAACTGATTATAGTTACTACTTTTCTCGCTATAATCACTGCTGGAGCTGGGCAAGTTGGAGGCGAGCTTGGCAGCATTATGATTTAGATATGAAGTTGTGGCCGGAAATTCGGGATGGTAATTTTTTGATGGATGTACTAGGAGACTCCCATGCTGTAAAAGTTTGGACAAATACTTTTCAGCTTTGTTATGAAAAAAAATTACAGAGTTGGGCTTTTCAGTGGACATTTGCTAGTTTTATTCAAAATGGTATGAATATTCTTGCAAATGTCAATTTAGCTTCTAATATCGGACATGGTGTAGGGGGAACTAATACGGAGGATGTCAACAGTCCTTATAGTAATATGCCTGTAGAAGCTATAACATTTCCCATGAAACACCCAGCCTTTGCCATTCGGGATGTGCAAGCAGATAATTTTACTGAAAACACTTTATATGATTACGATCCGCCCTTGCTAAAGAAGGTGCAAAAAAAAGTCAATAAACTTTTGAAAAAATCAGGCAAAGTCACCTAGAAATTTAGAGGAGAGGCAGGGGAAATGAAGGTTGTACTTCTCAATTGTTCTGATAGTGAAGGGGGGGCTGCCCGCGCCGCTTATCGACTGCACCAAGGTTTCCAGGGGATTGGTGTGTCTTCGCAAATGCTGGTAAAAAATAAGAGTAGTGCCGATCGCAATGTAATTTCGTCACAGAATAGTATTGCGAATAAGTTTGACAAGATTATTTCAACTTTATCTAACGCACCATTGCGGCTCTACCCTAAGAGAAACCCCGTTATATTTTCTACAGAAGTGCTGCCAGATGCTCTATCGAATCGACTGGATCTACTCGCTCCTGATATTATTAATTTACACTGGGTTTGTGGGGGCTATTTACAAGTAGAAAGTATTCCCAAGTTTAAGCAGCCCTTAGTTTGGACGCTGCATGATATGTGGCCTTTTACAGGTGGCTGTCACTATAGTGAAGATTGCAATCGCTACACTCAATCTTGTGGTAGTTGTCCGCAACTTCACAGTAATAAAGATTCGGATTTGTCGCGGTGGGTGTGGCAGCGGAAAGTTAAAGCTTGGGATAAGCTTAACCTAACTTTGGTTAGCCCTAGTGTTTGGTTAGCGAAATGCGCTCATTCTAGTTCTTTATTCAAAGATTTTCGAGTTGAAATAATTCCTAATGGCATCAATACTCAAAAGTACAAACCCATAAATCGTCACTGGGCGCGAGAAATCTTGAATTTGCCTCAAGATAAACAAATTGTACTCTTTGGAGGTGCAAGTGGAACAGGCGATCGCTGGAAAGGATTTAACTTGCTCGTACCCGCTTTACAAAGCCTCAGTAAATCAGGCTGGAAAGATCGGATAGAGTTGCTGGTTTTTGGCTCTTCTCAACCCGACAATCCCATTGAACTGGGTTTTAAAACTCACTATTTGGGAAAACTCGCAGATGATATTTCCCTAGCAACGGTTTATGCAGCAGCAGATATTTTTGTCGCCCCTTCCGTGATAGATAACTTGCCCAATACAGTCATGGAAGCCCTTGCTTGTGGCATCCCCAGCGCCGCATTTAATATTGGGGGACTGCCCGATCTGATCGAACACTGCTCCAATGGCTATTTAGCTAAACCTTATGAAACAGAAGACTTAGCGCGAGGAATTGCTTGGGTTTTAGAAGATCCCCATCGGCATCAAAAACTTTGTATTCGCGCCCGCCAGAAAGTGGAACAAGAATTTACTTTAGACATACAAGCAAATCGCTATTTGTCTGTTTTTAACGATCTTGTGTCCACTCCAAAGTAAAAATCAGATTTTACGTAGTAAATTTTACCGGGCTATCGCTAAAAGCCACCAAATTGCTAATAATGAACCGTACTAAAATCGCCGCCCTTTTAACTTGCTTTAACCGCAAAGAGAAAACATTAGCTTGCTTAGAGGCTCTTTTTAAGCAGGCACTTCCAGCCGATGTTGATATTTTAGCCTATTTAGTCGATGACGCCAGTACCGATGGCACCAGCGAGGCAGTTCGTCAAATCTATCCTCAAGTCAATATTTTTTCCGGCGATGGGAACTTATTTTGGAACGGGGGAATGCGTGGGGCTTTCACCGAAGCAATGAAAGATGATCCCGACTACTACCTGTGGTTAAATGATGACACTCTTATTTATCGAGACACCGTAAGTGTCTTGCTAGAAACAACTCAAAAATTATTAGAAAAAGGAGAAACCAAAGCCATCATTGGCGGTTCTACCTGCGACCCCGAAACGGGTCAAACAACATACGGAGGTGTTGTGCGAAATAACCCTTTGCACCCCTTCCGATATGGTATCCTCGAACCAACAAAAGAGCCTCAGATCTGCGATACTATGCACGGCAACTGCGTATTAATTCCCCGCAGCGTTGTGCAAAAGGTCGGCAACCTCGATCCAGCTTTTGTCCATTATATTGGCGATTGGGATTATGGTTTACGAGCCAGACAGAAAGGATGTACAGTTTGGATTGCTCCTGGCTATTTAGGAACTTGTTCTCTCAACCCCCAGGTGACTAAAACGGCTGCTGATAATTTAAGTGAAGGATTGGATAAAATGAGTAAACCCAAAGGTTTATCCTTCAAAGATACTACCCTGCAACCGGCTCAAGAGTGGAAAGTATTTACTCAGCGGCATGGTGGCTGGTTGTGGCCAATTTATTGGCTGCTACCTTATCGCAGGTTAGTTTGGCTTTCAGTGTTGAGTAAACTGGGATTGACTAAAAACAAAACTCAAGGTGAATAGGATGGTTGATAGAAATGAACTCCGCATTGCTTGGCTTGTCCCGGAAGTGGAACTGGGAGCTTACTGGCAGCCTGTTTTGAGGGAATTTACAAAAATTTTTAAGAATACTGTATTTTATACTGGTCGTGTTTGGTCTGGGTTCGATCCTACGCTGCCGGGAGCATCGGCAATTCAGTTGGTAGGGGAGACTACATTTGTCGAGACGGAAAAGATAGAAACAGGATACGATCGCGGATTCATTGTAGTATCGCCTAGTATTATCGGCTATTTACTAAAATTTAGACCTCACGTGGTCTTTCCCCAAGCTTTCTCTTTGTGGACTGTAATTGTTGCGTTTTTAAAACCGCTACTGAGGTGGAAAATTGCGATTATTTACGATGGTAGTTCCCCAAATACAGACTTTCGAGATTCCAGTTTTAGGACATTTGTGCGCCGCATTCTTGTGCGGTTTGCCGATGCTTTTGTTGCCAATAGCAATGCAGGTAAAAAATATCTGATGGAAGTTCTCAACGTACCGGAGGATAAAATTTTTACCCGAACCTATCTCGTACCTGATGCGGGAGCTTTGCTGAAACGATTAGATCAAACTCAGCCACCCAAATTGCAGTTAAAACGCCCGATTTTTCTGTATGTAGGGCGCATAACGGGGAGAAAGGGAATTAAAACGCTTTTAGAAGCTTGCGCTATTCTTAAAAGTCTAGGTTATGTTGATTATTCGCTGTTAATTATTGGCAAGGGAGATCAGCGGGAAGAACTGGAAGCATTTATTAAAGAGTGCGATTTTGAAGATCAAGTCATGTGGGCGGGATGGGTGGAATATGGAAATTTAGGTGCTTATTTTCAGCAAGCTGATATTTTTGTGTTTCCTACTTTTGAGGATGTCTGGGGTATGGTTGTACCCGAAGCGATGGTGTTGGGAAAACCAGTATTGTGTTCAAATGGTGCAGCTTCCTGTGAGTTAATTATTTCAGGCGAGAACGGTTATATTTTCGACCCTAGCAGTGCTCAAGACTTAGCGGCTCAAATGCAAATTTTTCTAGATGCTCCTGATTTGATTGAGTCGATGGGAGAGCGTTCACGACAGATAATTTCTCAAAAAACTCCCGAAACAGCAGCTAAAGCTTACGTCGAAGTTACATCTTTTTTGATGGAGAATAGGTGAAGCAAGTTCGGCAACGGATGAGTGTAAAGGATTTAACGGAGAGAGGGAAGAGGGAAATTTAGCAATTACCAATTAGCAATTACCAATTAGCCATGAAAGTTTTATTATCTGCGTTTGCTTGCGAACCGAATCTCGGCTCCGAAGAGGGAGTAGGATGGAATACTGTTATCCAATCTGCTAAACATCACGAAAGTTGGGTGTTTACTCGCACGTTTTGTCGATCGTACATTGAAGCAGAACTAGAGCGGAACCCAGTGCCAAACCTGCACTTTGTTTATTTTGATCCGTTTGGGTGGAGCGAAGATTGGAAGGGGAAACAAGGATTGCTGCAACTTCACTACTATCTGTGGCAAATCTGGGCTTATTTTATCGCTCGGAAGCTCGATCGCGAAATTGGTTTTGACATAGTACATCACGTAACTTATGTCAAACATTGGTCTCCAAGTTTCTTGGCGCTGTTGCCGCATCCTTTTATTTGGGGGCCGGTGGGGGGTGCAGAAGCAGCACCAAAGGCTTTTTGGCAAGATTTTAGCCGCCGGGGAAAAATTTACGAAACGCTGCGGGCATTGGCTCAAAGGCTAGGAGAACGCGATCCGTTTGTGGGTCTGACGGCGCGTCGCAGTGCCGTGGCGCTGGCGACTACGGAAGAAACCGCAGCCAGACTCCGATTTCTCAAAGCAAAAAACGTGAAGATTTTCTCACAAGTCGGTTTGTCGCAGCAGGAAATTCAAGAACTAGAGCAATTTCCTACCCCGCCTGAGCAACCAATTAGATTCATCAGTGTTGGTCGTCTCTTACATTGGAAAGGGGTGCACTTGGGACTCCGTGCATTTGCGGAGGCGAAGCTGGAACAATCGGAATACTGGATTGTCGGAGACGGCCCGGAAAGGCAGCGTTTGGAAGCTTTGGCCACAGAATTGGGACTGGCAAATAAAGTATTTTTTTGGGGAACTTTATCTCGCACTGAAACTCTTTCTAAAATGGGGGAGTCTCACGTTCTCCTCCATCCGAGTTTGCATGACTCTGGTGGTTTTGTTTGCACGGAAATGATGGGGGTTGGTCGTCCCACGATTTGTTTGGATTTGGGGGGACCGGCTACTCAAGTGACGGCTCAAACGGGGATTAAAGTGGCTGCTACTGACCCCGATCGCACTGTGCAAGGTCTAGCAGAAGCTATAGTGTGTTTAGCCCAAGATCGTGAATTGCGAGATCGCTTGGGTCGAGCGGGTCAAACGCGCGTCAGGGAAATCTATGATTGGGATGTTAAAGGTTTATTCTTTGCCCAATTGTGCGAAGATGTATTCGATGGAAAATCAGGATAACTTCTGATGGGTTCGATCGGGCAAAACAAAGAAAACTATATTTTTTCAGGCGGTGAAACGTGGGCGTTGCAATCATTACTGGCTCGGCGGGTTTAATTGGCTCTGAGGCGTGTCAGTTCTTTGCCAAACAAGGCTTAGATATAGTTGGGATCGACAATAATATGCGCCAGTTCTTTTTTGGTGCTGATGGTTCTACAAACTGGAACCGCCAACTGCTAGAAAAGTCTTTGGGTACCAAGTATTATCACTTAGATGTGGACATTCGCGACTATGAAGCGATTACCAATATCTTTCAGCGGTACGGCGAGTCGATCGAATTAGTAATTCATACAGCAGCCCAGCCCAGCCATGATTGGGCTTCCCGTGCTCCGAAAATAGACTTTACCGTCAATGCCAATGGCACTCTCAATCTTCTCGAAGTAACTCGCTTGTACTGTCCTAAAGCGGTTTTCATTTTCACTTCTACCAATAAAGTATACGGCGATACGCCTAACAATTTGCCTTTAATTGAATTAGAACACAGGTGGGAAATTGAACCAGGCCATACTTACGAAAGCGGTATTCGGGAAGATATGTCAATCGATCAGTGCCTGCACAGTTTGTTTGGTGCTTCTAAGGTAGCTGCTGACGTTTTAGTCCAAGAATACGGTCGATATTTTAATATGAACACCGCTTGTTTTCGCGGCGGCTGTTTGACGGGTCCAAATCACTCAGGAGCTCAATTGCATGGCTTCCTAGCCTACTTGATGAAGTGTGCTGTCACGGGAACTCCTTACACCGTGTTTGGCTACAAAGGCAAGCAAGTTCGCGATAACATTCATAGCGCAGATTTAATTTCGGCATTTTATGAATTTTATAAAGCTCCCCGAAGCGCCCAAGTTTATAATACAGGAGGAGGCCGATACAGCAATTGTTCGATGTTAGAAGCGATTCAGATGTGTGAGGCAATTGCAGAACGCAAATTTAATTGGACTTACGCTGAAGGGAATCGCATTGGCGATCACATTTGGTGGATTAGCGACAATTCAAAATTTTCCAGTCACTATCCCAACTGGAAAATGAAATATAACGTTAAACAAATCCTACAGGAGATTTATGAATGTAACCGCGATCGTTGGCTGAAAGAGGATTCCAATGATTGAGCGGGGCAAAAAGAATGTGCTGGGAATTTCGGTAAAAGATTGAAGAATACAAGGTTAAACAAATCTTAGGGGAGATTTATGAGTGTAACTGCGAGCGTTGACTTAAAGAGGTGCTCCATGATTGATAAAGGGAAAAAGAATGTACTGGGCATATTAGTTAATGCCGTTAATTATGAAGCGGCTGTTAGCAAAATTATTGCAGCAGCCAGCGCCGGAAAACCAATGTCAGTTTCTGCTCTAGCGGTTCACGGGGTAATGACTGGAGTGCTCGACAGCACTCATCGTTATCGGATTAATCACATTGACTTAGTATTGCCAGACGGACAGCCCGTCAGGTGGGCGTTAAATTGGCTCTACCATACGGAATTGCCCGATCGAGTTTGCGGGCCGAATGCGATGTTACAAATCTGCGAACGTGCGGCAGAAGAAGGATTACCTATCTATTTGTACGGATCTCAAGCTTCTGTACTGGAAGCTTTATCTCGCAATCTTTGCCAGCGTTTTCCCAAGTTAATTATTGCTGGAACTCAGCCTTCTAAATTTAGGCACGTTTCGCCCCAAGAGAAACAAGAAATTGCAGAGCAAATTCGCAACAGCGGTGCAGCAATTACTTTTGTCGGTTTGGGGTGTCCGCGACAAGAAGTCTGGGCTTACGAATACCGCGATGAGTTATCAATGCCGCTGATTGCTGTAGGTGCTGCTTACGATTTTCATGCGGGTAATTTGGCTAAATCTCCTGACTTTTTATCTAAAATAGGTTTGGAATGGCTGTTTCGGATGATTAAGGAACCTCGGCGCCTTTGGCAGCGGTATGTTTTTTTGAATCCGCTTTATATCTGGCTGTTTTTGCTACAAGCTTTGAAAATCAAACAGTTCGACCCCACAGACGCCACGCCGCCCGCAGAAGAAGTATTATATGGTTGAAATTTAAAAGTTTCTTGTGAATTATGGGTACTCACAAGAAAAAATTAAAAAAGCAAACATATCGTAACTAATCGTTCTGAGGTGCAACTGCGATCGCATATTCAATAAAATTTATATCAAATCCGGTGGCATCCGAATTATAGTGAGAGCTTAAGAGAACGCGATTTTGGTAGCGATCTCTTAAGCTCCCACTGACATGATCCCAATATATTATTCCGATGCAACCCGAAACTATATTACGCCAGAAAACACTTTTTACATTATCTATGTGGTAAGCTGCGGACTGCACACCTTACATACAAAGTTTGTGCGTCAGTCTCGATCGAGTCAGGTGGATTGCTGGGTCAATAGTCGCATTTGGTTTGACTGTACTCCTGGCATGGGCGATGATGGCAGAGGCTCGCAAAAGTATGGTGAGTGTGTAACCAAACTTGATAATCAAAGCCAAAGTTTATTGCCCTTACCTCGAGATTGCTATGGCTTTTGTGCCACAATCCGGATCGAATCGTACTTGTTTTCATCAGCAGCAAAAATTGTTTTCAGCAGTAGCTTCCAAGCTTGGACTTTACTGTTTTCCTTTGGCTTTACTATCTGATGATATCCCATTAAATCGAACACACTGAAAATTTTTCTTTCATCATTGATCCAAGTGTTTTCAAATTGGCGATAGTAGCCATTAAACTGGGTAGAAATTATCTCAAATCCTACTTTTTCACAGATAGCGCGAAAGCTCTGCGGTGTGAAGAAATACAAATGCCTTGGTACATCTAGATGCATCCATGCAATCCCTGATGACTTCAGCCCAATACAAGAGTTATTTGGTACTTCCATCACCAATTTGCCGCCACCCACGAGCAACTGCATGGCATTGCGGAGTGCAAGTAAAGGATCTCTGGTATGTTCGAGTACGTGGTTCATCACAATTATGTCGTACTGTCTAGACTGGACTTCCGGGGGCAAAGATTCAGCAGTACCATAAAGTACATTAAGACCTCGCTGCTGGGCCAACACTAAAGCTTGTTGATCGGGTTCTACGCCCCAGACCTTGTGACCATCTGCTTGCAGTTCTTGCAGCAGGTGCCCGTTGGCGCAACCAATTTCTAAGATCGAGGAGGAAGCAGTCCCGAACTGTTGCTTCCACCATTTACTTGTGACATCTACTCCGCGATCGAAACGCCAAGCTAGATGGGTACGCAATTTATCGAAAAAGGAAATAGAAGAGGCAGATACGAAGCCTGTAAAGTCTATATGATGAGTATAATACTCATCGATGTCGTAGAAGCTGGCGATTTTGTTGAGTTCGGGTAGAGGATGAATGCATCCAAGTTGTGACTTTTCGCACCAGTACAATTGAAATGACTCATTGTTTGGAGGTCTGCGCCAATCACCGGGTATGAATAGCCACGGTTTCATACTCTGTCCCGATATCGGGCAGACGACGGTAGGGCTTAAGCACGTTTGACTTTGCATTTTAGTTTTCCTTACTTAGGAACTGGATGTACTAATAACCGCTTATGTTAGATCACTCCGGGACGTTATGTGCCAGTGATAATTGTGTTATCCTCTATACAGGAGATGAAGGCCTAAAACTTATGAAGTTTTGGGAATACCATTACTGAGGCGCGGTTTTCACGTAACATCGAATTTAAGTTAACGCATTTAGCTGGCTTTGTCACTTTTGATAAAAAACTACACCTTCAGCGAGCGGGCGGAGAGTAAGTTTTTCTCTAGTCAAGAATTCAGCAATAATTAAAGTATACATTAAGTTAGAAACATCATATACCTCTAAAGTATGATACTAATAAAAGCATTTGTGCATATACCTAATAAATAATGAAGCCGTTGATTTAACAAGATTTAAACTAAAAACCCTGTTAGTTTTGCCAGTTCCGGTGGAAAGGAAAATGAGTGGGTCACTCGATGGTTGAGAGTTGGTGTGGGATCTGGTAGTTGCCAAGAAAATGTAACCCGTTAAAGGAGACTTGAGAACCTATGGAAGAAGTGCGATCGCCCAGTAGAATTTGATGCTATTAAGTTTGAAAAAAACATCTACATCTAATGGCGATCGCTCACCCCAACCCTTGCCTTTACAAGACCTCCAATTGCCGTGGCTACCTTAATGAAACCTGTCTCAATCATAGGCAGAAGGATTCTTAACGCAGTTGAGTGTACGCCAAAACCATATCGGGAGCCTCACATACTTGACTTTCGGTGACTGGATGAGGCCGCGTTGAGTAGGCAATAGCCTGCATATGTTTTATGCGAGCTTGAAAAGTCTTCTCAAAGGTGTGCTGTTGAGCAAACTTCAGCGACTTGAACGACATCGATTTAATTTCTTCTCGGTTGTAGCTGAGTGCTGCAATTTTCTTCGCCATCTGTTTAGGCTGATTCATTGGCACCACCCATCCTGTCTCCGACATTTCTGCAATTCCCTGGAATGCTTCGTTAGCATACCCAACAATTGGCACGCCAGCAGCCATAGTTTCTATGTAAGTACAAGAAGGATCGCCCTGCCGGTGACAGCAAACAAACAAATCAATATTGTTCTTAACAAAGGGGAAAAAATCTGTTTTAAAGTCAGGCACTCCGAGCATTTTCACGCAATCATTAAGTTGATTTGCAGCTATTTGCTGGTGCATCATCTCTTCTAAGTCACCAATACCACTGATGAACATTTCAAATTTCACCTTCAGTTGTTTGAGTTCTCTAGCGACCTCAAGTAAATGATCTGCTCCTTTCATCTTAATTAGGCGACCTGAGAATACTAGCCGAAGAGGCATATCTTGAGAGCGGTTTTCAGTGCGACGTTCAATGTCAGCTTCTGTTGCTAACATATCCTCTCTAATCCGCGTGTCCAAGAACAACTGTGGGTTGCGATTGAGCTGCTTGTATTCTTGGTATGTAGGCGTGCCGTTGCACTGCAAGCCCTCTGCCATTGCGATCGCCTTGCGCTGCTTATATTCCTGACTGTAAGTCCAGATTATTCTCCGCAAGCGAATCAGGGGATTTCTCGTACTCACATTCACGATCTGTTTGCGAGTTTTCAGACTGTATTCGGAAACGTAAATACACGGTACTCCCGCTATTTTACACACTTTACTGATATGGTTCTGTCTGTATTCCGGGGCTGCCAATACCAGCGCACTCTGATGCTGATGTAGTAAAGCTGGGGTAATTTTATCAAAAGAAATTATTTCCAGTTTGAATGGCAATAGATCAAGTTTGAATATTTTTGCATCCATCTGGTCGTTGTCTTCTTTCGTTTCTTCCATCATCACAGTAATATCACCCGACCAATACTTGGCTAACTCACCAACTGCTTCAATCAATTTGCGGGTGAGTAAAACTTCACCGTTTGGCAAAAACTTGGCTTTTAGTGGCTGTACGATTGTCAGATTGTTGTTAGTAAGCATAGGGAAGGTAGTTCCTGATTTGAAGTTTTTACGGATGCGGTAGTGAATCTTTGCTGTACTTTGCAAGGGCTGTTGATCGATCTATATAACAGACATCTACCGAATTTAAATTTCGCCGCCTGATACAAGCAACATTTCAGACTCTGTTTGGGAGATATCTAATACTTAAGATGGACGCAGCAACTCGATTAGACCTTTATTATTTAAGGTAAGGTCTGTTTGATATGTCGCCATCATCTGCGATCTACGTATAACTGTCAATAACCTTTTACGAGCTTTACTCAATCTTTATAATTGAGCGGTCAATTATAAAGAAAAGCGCAATTATAGGGTAAATTTGGTTAAAACAAGGGCTGTTACAAGTGTTTATACTTAAATGAAATTATCTAACTGCTTCTAGCTAGCAAGAATGAGCGCCAGTTGCGAGTACGGCGAGGCAAATGCTTTAAGTAAGTCGGCGCGAAAAAACGCCCCTAGGTAAATGAGGGCCAAGTCTCCAAATGCTCTCTACTGGCTGATTTAAGCCTGTTTACATAGTGTTACATTATGCGGTTTAGTCCCGCATACCTACTTACTGGCTGACTTAAACCTGTTTACATAGTGTTACATTATGCGGTTTAATCCCGCCTACCTACTTAAACCATAAACTTATAAGAAATTTATTAAAACTTTACATAAATAGATATGTTGTAATATAATAATATTTCTTTACAATTAGCAATGGAAAGCAGAAGGAATAAAAAAAACAAATTTTACCCTTCTGTCTTCGCTAATGCGAAGCCTTGATGCTGAACTTTTCTTTAATAAACCGGATATAAAGGTGCTTAAAGGCCGACTTCACCACGCGGGGCATACCAAAGTCAATTGGCACCATGCTTTCCGGCAACTTCCAATCCAAAACCTTGAGAGTTTCCGGCTGCAAAAGCGGAAAATCAAGATCCTCTAAATTCGAGCAAAGTCCCAATCTCATCGCCGCAGCTACAGTGGGAACCGCCGCCGGATCAGCATTAATAATTTCAACTAAAGTTCTGTCCAAAGCAAACACATCATCAGAGGCGGCCAAAATTCCCAAAAACTTCGGTTCGCCGCCGCTTGGTCCATTACCTTCGTGACCGATAATGCCATCCAAAATCGTCAGATTTGGGTTAATTGCCCGGGCAGTTTCTACAAGCATTTCACCAAATCTGGCGCTATCTTTGCCAGCTTCCATGTGCCACCAAGCCTTCATTTTGCCGGGGACGCAGCCGAACAAATTTTTCACGCCCATTGTCACTGTTAATTGAACGTGAGATTTGAGTTTGGGCAAATTAATCACTACATCCGCTTCCATTGCTTCTTTGCAAATTCGCAGATGATTGAAATCTTCGCTGACAGTTTCGTAGCGTTTTCCTTGAAACTCAACTACTGGCAAATTCAGTTCTTCCAACAGCGGCAAATAACCGTTAGCTTTGGCTACACCCATAGCGCTACCAAAAGCTGGACTATCGCCTAAAAAGGGTTTTCCTCCCGCTTCTATCACCATTTTAGCCACGCAGTAAACCAATTGCGGGCGGGTGACGCATTCTTTTGTAGGGCGAGAACCTGTCAGGAGATTGGGTTTGAGTAAAACCCGATCGCCCGATTTGACAAAAGCCGAGATTCCGCCCAAGGGTGCCAGCAAACTTTCTAAAGAGGTTTGCAAGATTTGGCGATCGTATGAATTGGCACGAATTAAACTAACAGCAGACATAATTATGAATTAATTGGTAATTGGTTATCGATCGGGAATAATCTAAATGTAACGCACGCACGGATCACTCTAAGTAGGGTGATCCGTGCGTGCGTTACCTTGAATCATCTCAATGCAAAGGAAGCCTAACTATTCATCGGCAATCTACCCACAGCAGCCCGCTGCATGGTACTAACTCGCAGCGAGTTAGAGAATATTCCTTGGCCTTGTAGGTCGGGAAGCGCGGGTTTTACTTCTACTTTTACCAACCGGGCCGTACAAATAAAGACCGTTTGATCGGCTAAATGGAAAGTCAACCAAGGTTGACTTAACAAAGTCAGCACTTCCTCTTGGAATTCTTGTGCAGGCATTGGAATAGTAAACGTTTCTGTGTGACCTTCCACATAATGAAATGTCACTTGAGTTGTGTTCTCTTTATCTTGAGTTAATTTTGCAAAGGAACCTGCGCGCATAAATCTTGCTCCCAAACTTTAGACTATAAAAAAAATCAGAATTAATTATAAAAAAATTGAATTCTGAATTGTTTAACTTTAACCTGTGACAGGGATTAGGCAGAAATCAGAAGGCAGAAGGCAGAATTCAATCGAGTTCAGCCTTCTAGTTTCTAGCTGATACCTGCGAGATCCTAAACGTTAGCAGAAGATACCGGCATCGCACTCATTTTCTCTAAATCTAGAACTTTTGCCAAGTCTTCTGCACTCATTAAACCCCGTTCTAGCACAATTTGCCGCAAAGATTTGCCCGTTTCTAAGGATTCTTTGGCGACGGCGGCGGCGTTGAGATAGCCGATGTGAGTGTTGAGGGCGGTAACGAGGGCGAGACTGCCTTCAGCATAAGCGAGACACCGATCGCCCTTAGCTTCAATTTTGGCGAGGCATTGTGTAGTCAAAGCGCTGATGGTATTGCCCAAAATTTCGATGCTGTGAATGAGATTGTAGGCAATCAGGGGCATCATCACGTTCAATTCTAATTGTCCCGCTTGGGCTGCCAGGGCGATCGCGCTATCGTAACCCATAACTTGAAAACAAACCATCGATGTCATTTCTGCCATCACAGGATTGTATTTTCCCGGCATAATTGACGAACCCGGTTGCACAGGAGGCAGTTGAATTTCTTTCAAACCCGTTTTCGGCCCGGAGTCCATCAAACGCAAGTCGTGGGAGATTTTAACGCAATCCTGAGCGAGATTTCGCAGTGCACCGGACACATTTACAAACGGTGCCATACTCTGCATAGCAGCCATTAAATGCTTTGCTGGTTTCAGGGGGTGGTCGATTAATTCTGAGAGAATTTCAGCAACTTTTTGACAGTAGTCAGGATGAGTATTTAAGCCTGTTCCTGCTGCACTTCCCCCCAATCCCAGGAATGTCAAATCATCGGATGCCCTGTCAATTCTCAAGGTATGTTCTCTGAGAATTTGCGCCCAAGCGCCAAAGGTATCGCCGAGTCGAACTGGCACAGCATCTTGCATATGAGTGCGGCCGGATTTAACAATATCTTTGAATTCTTCTGCTTTGTTTTCTAGGGCGACTACGGCATCCGACAAAGCCGGAAACAGAGTTTTTTCTAATGCCAACAATCCGCCGATCCGAATTGCAGTCGGAATCACATCATTTGTCGATTGACCGTAGTTTACGTGGTCGTTAGGACTAACCCGCTTGTAGTTGCCTTTTTCATCGCCCATAATTTCCAAAGCGCGATTTGAAAGAACTTCATTAACGTTCATGTGGTGAGAAGTTCCGGCCCCGGCTTGGTAGACATCAACTACAAATTGATGGCGCAATTGGCCAGCTAGGATTTCATCGGCTGCTTGGACAATTGCTTGACTAATGTCTTGGGGAATGCAGCCGAGTTCGCCATTGGCGATCGCCGTTGCTTTTTTAATTAAAACACAAGCATCAACGTAAGTTGATAAAGGCTTAATGCCGCTAATCGGGAAATTTTCAACTGCGCGCAGGGTTTGGATGCCGTAGTAGACATTAGATGGGATTTGTTTGTCTCCCATCGAGTCGCTTTCAGTGCGATAGGTTGTGGTTGGCTTTTGGGTCATATTGTCTGGTTTGTGATAATTAGGAATTGCACGCACAATTTTTTTGTAACAGCGCTGACTGCCACTGCTGCTTTACTGGGTCCGCTGGCGGCGAAAAGCACAAGTCACGATTGTAAAGAATTATCTCACACTTTGGGGTTAAATCTCAAATTAATCCCAGTTCCAAAAAGACTGCAACTGCAAGCAATATCTAAACTTTGGTGATACAAGCAATCTCAAATCTTAAATCGTACAATGGCGAGCGCAGTCCAGCAGATAGACTCAGATGTAATCATATAAGTAAACCCGTTTCACAAGATTTTTAAACTAAAATATGTGCTAACACCATAGCCTAATTCTGTCCTTTTTTCCCTCCCCTTGTATTGAGTAGTTGCGACAGATGCTTGTTGATAATCACATACCCCTGTTCATTTAAGTGTAGTTCATCTGATCTGTATTTCCGCAACATCATGCCCTGACTATCGGCAAGAATAGAGAAGGTATCAAGCACTATAGTTTTTTCTCCAGCTAATGTGGCGATGTAGGCATTCACTTCTTTAATCGCCGGACTTATCTCATCAGACCAAAAAGGCTTGCGCTGTAGTGGCACTTCTCCTACTGGGAAAATAGTAGTCACGATCGCTACTGCACCTAGATTCCTAGATTCTTCTACAATTCGCCTAATATTCGCTTGACAATTGGCAACGATCGCATCTCTGCGTTCGGGAAACAAGCCAATGGTTTTCAGATCGTTAATACCAACCTGAATGATTACTAAATTTGGTTTTAGAGGGCGCACATGAGCGGCAAATCTTTGGAGCGTCTGAACTGAGGTTTGAGAGCTAATTCCCCGGTTAATGAACTCATATTCACTGATATTAGGCGATATCCAACTAGCTGCTCTAGAGTCACCAAAGAAAACCACACGAGTTTGAGCGGTATTAGTAACTTGCTTGAGATTTGTAGGATATTCGTTCAATCCCAGAGGATCTAAACGAGTTTGATTGAGTTCGCGATAAAACTGTTTAGCTCGACTGTAGAGACTAATATTTAGAAAAATTGAACTTCCCAGCACTACTAATACAAGAGCGCTCAACAAAATACTACGTTTGCTCAATATCATGTTTTTAGGCTTGGGCTGCAATTTACTTTCTCATCTTACGATCGATTAAGAGTTATCTACGAGCGCTGTTAGCTGCATAGCGCTCCCATTCACCCTAAGTTATATTCGTTCCAATTCTCCCATCGCTCAACCCGAATTGTTATTAACTCTACATCCGTTAACGCTTCATGCGCTCCTTTTTTAATTATCGGTGAATTTCTGGAGCAGTTAGATGCGATCGCCAAAATTACCGATTTGCCTCTGATTACGGGGAAGACAAAACAGGCTGAGCGCGATCGGTTATACGAAGCATTCCGTCACAAAGAGATTCCCGGATTAATTCTATCTCGCGCGGGCAATTTTGCCGTCGATTTACCCGATGCCGATGTGTTAATTCAAGTATCGGGAAAATATGGATCTCGCCAAGAAGAAGCGCAGCGCCTGGGACGAATTCTCCGCCCGAAATCCGATGGACATACTGCGAGTTTTTATACATTAGTATCGCTACAAACTTGCGAGGAAGATTTTGCGCGACACCGCCAACTATTCCTCACCGAACAGGGCTACAACTATCGCATAGAAGTTCAAAAAGATGTTTAGTCAGCGATCGTCGATAAATTCTTGGTAAAACTGCTCATGCAAACCTAAGAAATTATCCATCCCCTCCTTTGTCAGATACCCGCTATTCTTACCAGTGTGCGGGTTTCTTACGTAGCTAGAAATGGTTTTTGAAACATTAGGATTCTCGCTCCACCTAATGTTGAACGCTGCATAGTTTGGGAAAAAGGTCATTGCTGCATAAGCATCAATGTGGTCATGTATCCACCATGCCAATGCTGTCCAATCTTGAGTGCGTTCATAGTAAGGGATGAATGATGTAAGAATAATACATACTGTTGCTCCCATATACCCCTCTGAATCTTTTACGTCCCAGATATGTTGTGCATAGTTAGACTCATTACTGGCACAGTTGTACTGATTTTTATTCTCTGCTCCTTTGGCGTTCACCGCACAAGAACGATAGGCTGAGCGGATACTAATCCGACCAAGCGCATCTTGAATTGGTTCAAGCACCCTCTCACACAAATTCTTTCCTGCTGCGATCGCCAAATCAGGATCGCTAGGAATGTTAGGGATACCTTCAATTTGAGAGATTTCTGAATAAAGAAACTCACGCATGAAAAAACTCTTAGAGAGTTGAACCCGTCCTAGCTCTTCCAAAGCTTTAACAGTTTGTGGTTTTCTCATAGAATGAACTACAGCAATTAGAGGTGAATAGCTTAATGTTAAACACTGGCAGATAATTTAGAAGCATTGTTTCAGCAAAAAGCAACGTTCCGGTTGAGTGGCTAGAAATAACTTTTGCATCACCACCAATATCTTTCGGTAGTTCGATCCAACCGGGTTGTTAGACTGGCGCGATCGCCAGTTGACGCTGTTATTGTCCGCGTCCCAGTTTGCAATCTGCAAAACCTAATGCCTCTGTGTCAAGGAAACTAGCGATCGCCATCTCAATGACTGCTTCGATTGGGTATTCAATTTCAGCAGCACGAGCAATTAGGGCAGCACGAATTCGTTCAGGAAAACGTCCTAAAATAACTTCGGCATCAGCGAGGGAAAGTTGCTCTTGAAGTTTGGCTTGCATGGCTTTACATCTCAGTTGGAATTTGGACGTTGTAAGGGGGTTCAGTAGCTCTTAGAATGATGGCTTCTAGCTCCAATAGTAACGCAGGGTTCTCCCAGTGAGAAATTGTCTGTACTGCAATCCGTATGTCTTCATCGCTATATTTATCGAGCCATGCCCACAAAAAAGCTTTGTGCCCACCACTGAAGCGACCTCGTAAGCTCTTGGTTTTACCGATGTAGAGCAATCCATCAGTTCTGTGCCTGATTGCATAAATGCCAGGACGCGCAGGAATGCTCTCAAACCCACGGGTCAAGGGTTGACATTGCTCAAAAGGAATGAAAGCAATCGCGTCTAGAATTCTTCGCGCTTGGATTTGTAGGTCAGAATCATTCGTTGGCATGAAGGCAAGAACGCTGATTGCACAGAAATCATAATCCCACAAATTCTGTTACAATCATCATCCACTAGGGATGGTTTTCTACCCGATCGGTTATACGAAGCATTCCGTCACAAAGAGATTCCCAGATTAATTCTATCTCGCGCGGGCAATTTTGCCGTCGATTTACCCGATGCCGATGTGTTGATTCAAGTATCGGAAAGTATTGTTCTCGCCAAGAAGAAGCGCAGCGCGTCGGACGAATTCTCCGCCCGAAATCAGATGGACATACTGCGAGTTTTTATACATTAGTATCGCTACAAACTTGCGAGGAAGATTTTGCCCGACACCGGCAACTCTTCCTCACCGAACAGGGCTACAACTATCGCATATAAGTCCAAAAAGATAAAAGACAAAAAGACGGGGCACGATCGGCATCACCATCGAACGAGATGGTAAATTAATTTTGGCAACTCCCCCAGAAGTGCCAATAAAAATATTAGAAAAAGTTGTCAACGATAAGCGTTTATGGATTTACAGCAAACTGATCGAGAAAGAATCCCTCAATCCTCCCACTGCTGCTAAAGAATATGTATCAGGCGAAGGATTTTACTATCTGGGACGCAGGTATCGCCTCAAACTGGTGGATGGAGTCAAGGGAAAGCCACCCTTGAGATTCTATCAAAGTCGCTTTGAATTGCAGCGGGAAGCCCAGACGCAGGGGAGAGAAGCGTTTATTAGATGGTATTGCGATCGCCTTTCCTCGATTTTAGATACACAAATTGCTGCTGTTGTCGATCGCCTCGAAGCTTCTCCCCGTTCGGTGCAAGTGCGAGATTTAGGCTATCGCTGGGGTTCCTGCGGAAACAAGGGAGATTTATATTTTCATTGGCGAGTGGCGATGCTACCGCGAACCATGATAGAGTATGTGGTGGCTCACGAGTGGGTGCATTTGATTGAACCGAACCATAATTATGCGTTCTGGATAGGGTCGAGCAAATTGTGAGTGATTGGTGCGATCGTAAGCAGTGGTTAGCCCAGAATGGGGCAAGCTATGACCTTTAGGGATGGGTAAGAAGTGGCTGCGATCGCTTTCATAATTGGGCTCTAGAAACTTGGAAACTCTCGCTATACCTTTATTCACCTGTGATATCAAATCCGTTTGATGGCACACACAATAGAAATGCTCCAGCTAACGCCCATCTTGGATTATCCGATTTTGATAGTGCTGCCTATTAACCGAATTTGATATGAGACATTACTGGAGGGTGAGACAACTTTGAATCGAAGTAAATACTAGACGCTAGCATAATTGAAAAGTTATGATTTAACTGAAAATATCATCTTCTAGGAGCCAATTTAAATAGATGCCTACAGATACTAATAATTCAGAAAAAAATAGTGCACATCTAGAAATAATTCAAGGGTTAAAAGTTCAACCCGAATACTTGTTTATATTTGGAATCCTTTTAATTTTTGCAACAGGATCGGTTTTAGTTGGAATAACTTCAAGCAGTCCAAGCGTTCAATTACTTACATTTGCAGTATTACAGCCGATTCCAGGTTTATGAAGTACAGTAGCAGCAGCTTGTAAACCAGTTTTTAAAGTGCTGTGGATTAACCAA
>NZ_JAUBQB010000149.1:0-5298 GCF_036701035.1 Microcoleus sp. Pol7_B2
GGATTAAAGCGGAGTTTGGGCTGATTCAGGATGGGATGAAGTAATTGGGGATACCTTTTTTCTAAGTCTTCAACCTTCGCTAGTGCTCCCCAACGGGCATAACAGTAATATGCTTCCTGCATATAGCTGGCGGCGACTTTTTCTTTGCTGCAATCAAGGTAGAACTTGGCAGCTAATTCGTTGGCGATCGCTTCTTCTTGGAAATATCCGTTTTCTTTGGCTCCTGCTATCGCGCGATCGTATAACTCTAATGCTTGCCAATTAATCCCTAATACCCTAGCCTTTTCCGCTTCAATTAATTCATATCTATACCGATTTACTTCTGGTGTATTCTCTGCCCAAAACTTCATTTTTTCCTGATTAACATTGACTTGTTCCAAGTAGCTTATTTGTTCATCTACCGTGACTCCAGCATACAAATTTAACAATGTTAGCGAATGGTAAAAATTGAGAACTATAACTTGCATAAAACCAAAAGCCGAGCCGGATTGCTCCTGTGCTAGACTCACATTTTTTAAGGCTTGGCTACTATCGCCTAACAAGTAACCTAGAATAGTTTTAGCCAGATAAAACATAAATAAAACTATTCCCGATTTAGCAGCAATAATGCGGGGCAAATTTTTCTCTTCATCAAAGCTTTTACCGATCAATAATAGGGGATCTGCGGCTTGACCCTGTAAATTCAAACCTAATTGTCGCCATACTTGCGAGAAATGCGTAGAACTTTCTTGTTTAAAGTTAATACAAAAATTACCATAAAATTCTTGTTGCTGGATGGCTGTTTCTAAGTTATATTCCGTAAAAAATAAGTAACTACACAAATTTGCAGCACAATATCCACCCCATTCAAAATCACCTACTTCTAGCCCTGCTTGTAGTCCTTCTCGCAAAGGTTCCACACTATTTTTTGCTGGTTCTTTCCAAGTGCGAATATTGCCATTAAACAAGTTATAAACTTGGGCTTTTAGCTCTTTAGCGTTGAACTTATCTAATAAGTTTAAGGCAATTAAACCTGCATGATAACCTCTATCTAATTGACCTAATCCTACTAATAATAACCCGTAAAAACCATAGGCAAAAGATGATATTGCTGAATCTCCATATTTAATACACAACTTAATCATAGTGATGATTAATTGCGGAAAAATCTCTGGCCTTGCTACAAATACAGGAGTACATAGTGTTCTTAAAATTTGCATAGCTGCCAGCTTATATGGATCTTTCATAAGTGGCAAATTATCTAACTCGTCAAGATTGGGTAAATCAATTATTAAATCATTTTCCAAGTCAATTGTTAGTAAAGAGATTGATAGTTTTTCTAACACTTCTAACCCAATCTCTACTGCCGCAAGCATTTCTATTTGCTGAGCAATATGAATCTGCATTTGTAATTCATAAATTCTCACTTTTTCGAGTAAACTCTTGACTGCAGTCAGCGCCAGTTCAGCTAATTTTAATGAATTCTCAAAGTTAAGGTTTAAATATTCAGCTTCGGCAGTAGCGATGTAAATATTTAGGGTCAATTCATACTGATTTTGCCAACAGTCTGTTGTCAGTAACTCCATCGCTGTTTGTAAATATACCGTTGCGGCAGCATAAGCGTTAGAAGTTTTGGCTTTCCGCCCTGTCACTAAATTTAATTCGGCTAATTCTTGGCGCTCCCTTGGTTGAACTATTAAATCTTTCCCTTGATTCAAGTGTCTGACAATTTCAAATATTTTTTCATCGCGTTCTAGGTCGGCGGAATTTTGTAGTAGCAACTGCCCGATTTTGAGATGAGTGGCTTGCTTTTTGTCATCCGGAATCAGGGAATAAGCCGCTTGCTGGACGCGATCGTGCAAGAAGCGATAGGCAACGGTTTGAGAAATCGGTTGAGAAACATTCTGTTCTATTCCTACATAAAACTTATAAACTTCACTTTGGGGCAAAACCAAACCTTCTTGTAACGCTTTCCATAGCGCCGTTGCAGTTTCAGTTTCAGAACTTTCTAAAACAACTGCCAATGTTGCTAACTCAAACTGGTTGCCAATGCAAGCGGCTAATTTCAAAACAGACTGAGTTTCTCGGGGCAATTTCTGCAACTGCTGTGCCATAAATTCCACTACATTATCGGTCAGTGCTGCCTCTCTCACTTTGCTAATATCGCACTGCCAATGTCCAGATTGGATATCAAAAGTAATCAATTGCTCCTGATGCAATGCTTTGAGAAACTGCGTTGCAAAAAATGGGTTTCCTTGAGTTTTTTGATAGACCAATTCTGTCAGAGGTTGTGCCAACTTAGGATCACAAACTAGCGTATCCGCTACCAATTGATTTAAACTGATTTGGGCAAGCGGTGCTAATGTAATAGTGTTGAGTGTGGTTCCTGCCTTCCTCACTTCATCTAGGGTCAACATCAGGGGATGGCCGGGTGATACTTCATTATCCCGATAGGCTCCCAGCAGCAACAGATAACCCAATTGCGACTCATTGACGAGCAATTGCATTAACTTCAGCGATGCCGAATCCGCCCATTGTAAGTCATCCAAAAATATCACCAATGGATGTTCTTTTGTGGTGAAGACAGCAATGAATTTGTGGAAGAGCAAATTAAAGAGGTTTTGAGCAGCAATCCCCGATAATTCGGGGGCTGGGGGTGGTGTTCCAATAATCCGTTCTAGTTCGGGAATGACTTCAATAATGACTTGTCCATTGTCACCGAGCGCTGCGAGAATTTGAGTTTTCCATTCTTGGATTTGGGCATCACTTTCACTCAGCAATTGTGCCATAAAATCGCGGAATGCCTGGACAAATGCCGAGAAGGGAATGTTGCGGTTGAACTGGTCGAATTTGCCTTTGATAAAATAGCCGCGTTGCCGGACAATGGGTTTATGTACCTCGTTGACGACTGCCGTTTTACCAATCCCGGAGAACCCAGCGACCAGCATTAATTCTGATGTGCCATTCGCGACGCGATCGAAGGCACTCAACAGGGTTTGGACTTCGGTTTCTCGTCCATAGAGTTTTTCGGGAATCAGGAAGCGATCGCATACATCCCGCGTTCCTAACTCAAATGTTTCAATATTTCCAGTTTCTTGGTACTGCTGCCAACACTTTTCTAAGTCATGTTTCAATCCCTTGGCACTTTGATAGCGCTTTTCGGCATTCTTCGCCATCAGCTTTATCACCATATCCGCAACTAGCTGCGGGATTTCTTGGCTGTTTATTGCAGGAGGTTTTTTGGCAATATGGCAGTGAACTAACTCCATGGGGTCGTCACATTCAAATGGCAGTTTTCCTGTCAGCAGTTCGTAAAAGGTAACTCCTAGAGAATAAAAGTCGGTGCGGTAGTCAATACCTCGGTTCATTCGTCCGGTTTGTTCGGGAGAAATATAGGCGAGGGTTCCTTCTAAAACGTTGGGATTTTGAATTTCTTGAGTTTCTCTCGGCAGTAGGGAGGCGATGCTAAAGTCAATCAGTTTGACTTGTTTAGTTTCGGGATGAATCAGGACGTTAGCTGGCTTAATATCTTTGTGGATGACTCTGTTTCGGTACAGTCCGTCAAGGATGTCAGTTATTTGAATGGCAATTTCCAAGATTTCTGCTAGAGTCAGCTTGCGTTCTTGGGCGTAGTCTCGTAGAGAAATACCGCCAAAATCCTCCATTACTAGGGCATAGCTGTGGCGATAGGAGTCCAAATTGTAGGGTTCAACGACTCCAGGCAGACGTAGATTTTTGGCGATGGTATACTGGTTGCGGAATTGCAGCAGTTCGCTGAAGCTGGGATAGTCTCGATTTAATAGTTTAATGACAACTGGAAGCTGATCTGTTTCTCGAATGGCTCGATAAACTAGGGTTCTCGAACCACAGTATAATTGCTCAACCAGATGATATCCTGAAACTCGGTTAGTCAAATCCACTGCGGTACTCCTATGGATTACTCCATCTTAGACATTGACTCTTGTAACTAAGTATATACATTTATTGGTTGAGTCTGAGGAAAATAGAACTGCGAAATCCCCAGGCGACAGACTCTACCGCTTTTATTTATTTTCACTTTTGAAGAGAAAGATTGCCATCTATCAAGATAGTCTTAGGGAGCATCTCAATGAAAGCAACCCAGCCCAAAATTGGAATTTTGAGGCAGGAGAGAGGAGGCAGGAGGCAGGAGGAAATAAGAAGAAGGAAGGAGCCAGAAGAAGTGTTTTTACCAATATGAGATGCTCCCTAGTCTTATCCTTTCATCGGCAATGATATCGTAAACTCCGTCCCTTCTCCTAATACAGAATTTACCTCGATTGTACCGCCGTGTTTCTCAACTACAATCTGCCGTGCGATCGCCAATCCCAACCCCGTGCCTTTACCCACACCTTTAGTTGTAAATAAGTGGTCAAAAACCTGACCTTTTATCTCCTCTGATATCCCTGGCCCGTTGTCAGAAATGCGAATCGTCACCCACTCAGACGACTGTCTTTCGGTGCGAATCGTAATGCAATTGGCTCGGGCTTTAATCTTCTCTAAACTCCGTTCCCGATTTGATTCTTCCAGTGCATCAATGGCATTTGCCAATATATTCATAAACACCTGATTTAATTGTCCGGGGAAGCAGTCCACTGATGGCAAGTTCCCGTACTCTTTCACAACTTCAATCGCTGGACGCTGTTCGTTCGCTTTCAATCTGTGTTTGAGAATCAAAATCGTACTGTTAATTCCGTCATGAATATTGAAAGGCACTTTGTAATCTTTGTCGGCTCGGGAGAAGGTACGAAGACTGGTGCTGATGCCTTGGATGCGATCGCACCCGATTTGCATCGAATTCAACATTTTGGGTAAATCTTCTAAGAGATATTCGATATCGCTCTCTTCAGCTTTTTCTTCAATCTCCTCTCCCGGACTGGGAAATTTTTCTTTATAGAGTTGCAAGTATTCTGTAATATCTTTGACGGCGGCGATCGCTTCATGAATATTACCAGAAATAAATCCGACTGGATTATTAATTTCATGGGCAACCCCGGCCACTAAATTCCCCAAAGCCGACATTTTTTCGCTCTGCACTAATTGCAGTTGAGATTGTTCCACCTGGTGAGCGTAGTCCTGGGCTTGCTGATACAATCGCGCATTTTCTAGGGAAATGGCAGCCTGAGTGCAGAGGAAGTTGAGGATGAGGAGACGATCGCGAGTAAACACTCCTTTTGTCGAGCTATGTTCGAGATACAGTATGGCAACTAAGTTCCCGCGATCTAGAATCGGAGTACATAGCATACTCTGAGAGTGATACTGGAGCGTACAGTCATTCATTAAACCCGGAATATCGGTTTT